>JANXTT010000034.1 GCA_025352225.1 Mucilaginibacter sp.
CCAACAATGGAAAGTTTAACTGCTATGATGATGCAAATGCAACGTTCAATATCTAAAATAGAGCAAGGCAACAATTAAGTTACACGCTTTAATTTAAACTATTTGCCATTATCTTTATCTTACAATTAAACTTAAAAAACATGAAGAAATTATTAATGGTATGCTGTTTCGTAGTAAGCATAGTATCGCTAACCAAGGCTCAAGGCGGTGGCCGCAGAACTCCTGAAGAACAGGCTAAACAATTACAAACCACACTTAGTTTAAATGATGATCAAACAGCTAAGATAACCGCTATCTATGTAGCACAAGCTCCAAAAAGAGATAGCATTATGAAAGCAGCAAATGGTGACAGAAGTGCCATGCGAGCAGCAATGATGCCAGTTATGATGGCTACCAACGAGAAAATTAAAGCCGTTTTAACTGAAGATCAGAAAAAAGCATTTGAGAAATTACAAGCTGAAAGAATGCAAAGAATGCAGGGCGGCGGCGGTGGTAACCCTCCCCCGGCACAATAATAAATTAAAATAAGAAAAGCGGTTTAACACCGCTTTTCTTATTTTAGCTTAAATATTTAAGCATTGAACAATACTGATACATTTATCAATTCCCGTTTAGAAGAAAGAAAACTAGCCGGTTCTTACAGAACATTGAAGGCTGAAAGTAACCTAATAGACTTTTGCTCTAATGACTATCTCGGTTTTGCCAGATCCATGGAGTTAAAAAACAATGTAAACAACTACCTCGAAAAACAAACCCAGTATTTAAATGGGGCAACGGGGTCCAGATTACTGAGTGGTAATACCGCATTTTACGAAGCACTGGAAACAGAAATTGCCTGCTTTCACCAAGCTGAAGCCGGTTTAATCTTTAACTCAGGATACGACGCTAATCTGGGTTTATTTTCGTCATTACCACAACGGGGCGATACTATTATTACAGACGAGTTGATACATGCCTCTATTATTGACGGCACAAGATTAAGTTACGCCACCCGGTATAAATTTAAACACAATGATTTAACAAGTTTAGAAGATAAGCTTAAACATGCAAAAGGCAATTGTTATATTGGGATAGAAAGTATTTATTCTATGGATGGTGACCAGGCTCCAATTGAAGCTATATTAACATTGGCCGAAACTTATAACGCCAAAGTTATTGTTGATGAAGCTCATGCTATAGGCGTGTTTGGCAAGGGGTTAATTAATCAGCAAGGCTTAGACGATAAAGTATTTGCCAGAGTAATAACTTTTGGTAAAGCTTTAGGCACACATGGTGCAATAGTTTTAGGAAGCAGGCTATTACGCGATTACCTTATTAATTTTGCACGGTCTTTTATATACACAACCGCCGCGTCGTTCCAACAGATAGCTACTATTAAAATGGCTTATGAGCTTTTACAGCAGTCTGATAAACAACAGAGGCTACTTTCAAACAATATCACATTATTTAAATCACAACTAGGTGCAGCTTACAATTTAATTGAAAGTAATAGTGCTATACAGAGTTTAATAATTTCGGATAATAAGCGTACATCAGAAATTGCAAAAACCATACAAAGTAAGGGATTTGATATAAGGCCTATTTTAAGCCCTACTATTCCTGCAGGCACTGAAAGATTAAGAATTTGTTTACATTGCTATAATACTGAATCAGAAATCTCAAATTTAACTAACTTGTTAAAGCAATTATTGCATGATTAAGCGCCCCTTATTTATTACAGGTATAAGTACTGGTATTGGTAAAACGCTGGTATCGGCCATATTAGTTGAAAAACTTAAAGCGGATTATTGGAAGCCCATACAATCAGGAGATTGGGACAACAGTGATACCCTTATAGTTAAAAGCTTGGTATCCAACCAAATTACAAAATTTCATCCCGAAGTTTACAAGTTTACTCAGCCGTACTCACCACATAAATCCGCAGCAATAGATGAGATAGAAATTGACCCTTCAAAACTCGTTTTACCGCTAACAGATAATCAGTTGATTATTGAAGGTGCTGGTGGTTTAATGGTACCTTTAAATAATCAATTTTTAATTATTGATCTGATCAAACAGCTAGGTGCTGAAGTTTTGTTGGTTTCAAAGAATTATCTTGGCAGTATTAATCACACTTTACTTTCCATAGAGGCTTTAAAATCAAGACATATCCCTATAAAGGGAATTGTATTTAATGGCATTGGTGATTTAGGCTCGGAAAGTTTTATTAACAACTATACAGGCATTCAAAACATATTAAGGATTCCAGAACTGGCAGATGTATCTGCCGATAGTATACAGGCCCTGCTACAAAGTCAAATTTTTAGTAATTTTAGTTAAATTTATCAACCTGACTTTATGCAAAACATCACGGTAATCGGTTCTGGAACTATGGGTAATGGCATTGCTCATACCTTTGCTCAGCATGGTTTTAAAGTGAATTTGGTTGATAATAATCCGTTGGCATTAGAAACAGCTTTAAACAACATTCAAAAAAATCTAAACAGGCAAATTTCAAAAGGCCTTATCAATGAGAATGTTAAAACAATCACATTAAGTAATATTACCACTTATACTGCCATTAAACCGGCCGTTTATAATGCCGATTTGGTTATCGAAGCCGCATCAGAGAATATTGATGTTAAACTTAATATATTCAAGACTATAGATGAACTTTGTTCCGAAAGAACCATTTTGGCTACTAACACTTCTTCCATTTCTATTACAAAAATAGCATCTGTAACTAACCGGCCCGAAAAAGTGATAGGTATGCATTTCATGAATCCGGTTCCGATAATGAAACTGGTTGAAGTGATTAATGGCTACGCAACTAGCAAACAGATAACGAAAACCATTATAAATTTATGCATAAAACTGGATAAACACCCTGTAGAAGTTAACGACTATCCCGGCTTTGTGGCCAATCGCATTTTAATGCCTATGATAAATGAAGCTATTTATACTTTATACGAAGGTGTGGCCGGTGTGGAAGAAATTGATACCGTAATGAAATTGGGTATGGCTCATCCCATGGGCCCATTGCAATTGGCAGATTTTATAGGCCTTGATGTTTGCCTATCTATATTAAATGTACTTTATGAAGGATTTGGCAATCAAAAATATGCCCCCTGCCCTCTTTTAGTTAATATGGTAACTGCGGATATTAAAGGTATAAAATCAGGTAATGGTTTTTATAATTATAGTAACGGCAATAAAGATCTGTTAGTTAATGCTAAATTTAAGAAATCACAAAATGCTGGGTAAAATGCTTATCCTTTAAACTCTTTTATAAAATCATCAATTCCGGCAAGATAATCTTTGTTGGCACCCAGATACTTTACAAAAGCACTTCCTACAATAGCACCGCTGTTATACTCACACGCTTTTTTGTAATTTGCTCTGTTTGATATTCCGAACCCTACAATGGTCTGATTTTTTAGTGCCATATCCTTAATACGTTTAAAATAGGTATCAACAACATCACATAGTTGCAAACTCTTACCTGTTATTGTTGATGACGATAACAAATAAATAAAGCAGTTACTCAGTTCATCAATTTTACGTATTCGCTCCTCAGATGTTTGGGGCGTTACCAGTATAATGTTACTTAAGTTGTTATCAATAAAATATTTACTGTATAATTTTTCATATTCGTACATCGGCAGGTCGGGTACTATAACACCATCCACTCCTACCTCGGCTGCTTTTTTGCAGAAACGCTCTACTCCATATTGTACCATAGGGTTAGCATACCCCATTAATATTACGGGTATGGTAACCTTGGTTCGCAATTCAGCTAACTGCTCAAACAAAATATTCAGGTTCATCCCATTCTCTAAAGCCACTTGCGAACTATTTTGAATAGTAGGCCCGTCCGCCAACGGATCAGAATATGGGAAACCAATTTCCAGAAAATCCGCCCCGGCTTTTTCTAAAGCTTCGGCAATATCAATTGTGCTGTTTAATGTTGGGTATCCGGCCGTAAAATATATGGATAAGAGATCTTTTTTATCTTGAGCAAAAAGCTTGTTAAGTCTGTTCATGGTTATGATTGGTGGTTCATTGATCATTCCTTCTTTAGTTATGATGTCCAGTTTTTGTTCATCTGCGAAACCAATTTTTATGAATCTATGATCAGTAAACAAAATTTAAAATCCGAAGTAGTTAATATATGTTGTTAAATCCTTATCCCCACGGCCCGAAATACAAATAATCACATTATCACCCGGGTTAAATTTCATTCGTTCCAAATGAGCGAGGGCGTGCGCGGTTTCAATAGCGGGTATAATACCCTCTAATTGAGAACATAATAAACCGGCCTGCAAAGCTTCATCATCGGTGATGCTTACATATTGAGCCCTTTTAATTTTATGTAAATGAGCATGCTGTGGGCCTATTCCCGGGTAATCCAACCCGGCAGATATGGAATAAGGTTCTATAACCTGCCCATCATTGGTCTGCATTAAAATAGTACGGCTACCGTGTAAAATACCTTCGCAGCCTAAAACGGATGTTGCGGCGGAGTGCCCACTATCAACGCCCTTTCCCGCGGCCTCTACAGCTATTAATTTCACATCCTCATCATCTAAAAAGTGATAGAACATACCCATGGCATTACTACCACCACCCACACACGCAATCACATATTCGGGTAGGTCTTTGCCTGTTTGTTCTAATAGTTGCTTTTTAGCTTCCAGTGATATAATGGATTGGAACCTGGCAACCATTTCCGGATAAGGGTATGGACCCACTACGGAGCCTATAATATAATGTGTATCAACCGGGTTGTTAATCCAGTCGCGCATGGCTTCGTTGGTAGCATCTTTAAGTGTTTTACTGCCTGATATTGCCGGAACAACAGTTGCCCCTAGCATTTTCATACGGGCCACATTAGGAGCCTGGCGTTCCATATCAACCTCGCCCATATAAACTACACATTCAATACCCATTAAGGCACATACTGTCGCGGTGGCAACACCATGTTGCCCGGCGCCTGTTTCGGCTATGATACGTTTTTTACCCAAACGTTGCGCTAATAATATCTGCCCAATGGCATTATTAATTTTATGCGAACCGGTATGATTAAGGTCTTCGCGTTTAAAAAATATATTGGCACCATAACGTTCCGAAAAACGTTTTGCCAGGTATAATGGCGATGGCCTACCCACATAATCTTTCAGTAACTGGTCAAACTCTGCTATAAATTCAGGCTCTGCTGTTATTTTAAGATATTGCTGGCGTAATTCTTCAATATTAGGGTATAACATTTCGGGGATGTAGGCTCCACCAAAATCTCCATAATAACCTAATTCATTAACTCCGTACTTCATCGGTAGATTGTCTTAGTATTTTAAAAGCTGCTGCTAACTTATTGATATCTTTAATTCCGGGTTCAACCTCAAAGCGGCTATTAAGGTCAACACCGTAAAATTGCGGATGTTTAATTTCTTTTACTTTTTCGATATTATTCAAACTTAAGCCTCCACAAATAAAGAAAGGAATATCCAGTTTATAATTATTTAGAATCTCCCAGTTAAAAGTTTTACCAGAACCTCCATGCCCCTCGGTTTTGGTATCAAACATAAAAAAATCAACTGAATTGGTATACGTGATTAGTTGATTAAAATCAAAATCTTCATCCACCCCAAATGCTTTGAACACCTTTACCTTTTGTTTAAAGTACATGCAAAATTCGGGGCTTTCGTTACCGTGTAATTGTATCACATCAAAACCAAACCGATCAATTAAATTAGTTATAGTTTCTTTCGTTTCGTTTACAAATACCGCTGTTTTAGAAACCGAATCAGGCAATGCTTTTAAAACTTGAGAAGGTAGTTTTGATATAAACCTTGGCGATAGATCGTAGCATATAAAACCCATATAATCAGGTAGTAAACCAGCTACTTGATTGATGTTTTCGGGATGCTTTAAACCGCAAACTTTGATTTTCACTTTATTAATTGTTAATTATTTTCTTAAAGCTAATAAGCGCTTTTTTACTGACTAATGATTCTTCGGCCTCATAAAAACAATCCGAAAAGCTTTTTTGTGGCGCAAGTGTTTGTATAGCCAGAGCTGCATTACACAATACTACATTAGTTTGGGCAGCAGTAGCGTCGCCCACCAAAACGCTAATAAAAATATCTGCAGATTCGGGCACAGTATTTCCTCCCGCAATTTGTTCAGGTTGTAACCTATCAAAACCTAATTCATTCAATGTAATTATCTTTTCTCCCCCTTTATTAAAGGTCTTGATATCGCAGGTAAGTGATATTTCATCATACCCTTCTAACGCATGCAAAATGGTATAATTTTTTTCTGTTTTTTGGTAGAGATAAGCATATAAGCGTGCCAGTTCTAAACTAAATACACCAACAATTTGATTTTTTGGCCTTGCGGGATTTACCAATGGCCCTAACATGTTAAAAAATGTTTTTACGCCTAGCTCCTTACGTATGGGTGCCACATTTTTCATAGCGGGGTGAAACAGGGGTGCATGCAAAAAACATATTCCTGCTTCATCTACATTTCTTTTTAACGTGCTGATATCGTTGGTGAATTTATAACCGAGGTATTCCATTACGTTGGATGAACCACAGCCAGACGAGACACCGTAATTACCATGTTTTGCTACCTTGTAACCTGCTCCGGCTACAACGAACGATGCTAGGGTTGATATATTGAAAGTGTCTTTACCATCGCCGCCTGTGCCGCATAGATCAATTAATGTATCAGTATCCAGCTCAACAGGCAGGCATAACTCCAGCATGGCATCCCGAAAGCCTTCTAGTTCGTTAACTGTAATGTTGCGCATGCAGTAGGCCGTCATAAAGGCTGCCATCTGCGAATTATTGTATTTGCCTTGTGCGATATTGGTCAAAATTACTTTTGACTCTTCCTTGCTAAAGGTTTTATACTCAAAAAGATGATTTAAAATAGTTTTCATTTTAGGTTTGTACAAAAAAAGGGTTGCCTTTGGCAACCCTTTACTATATTATTTACTATTTAAACATAGGGATTGCTTACGATTAATCGTTAAGCCACCACCAATTATTGTTTAATTCAGTTTTCAACATTCAGGTAACAAATATAAGAAATTGTTTTTTCTAAAAGCAATCAGCAATATGAATTTATAAGCATATTTATTTATATTTAATGGCTATGAGTATCAAAAAAGTAAAATACGACCCTCAAAACGACCTGGGCTTTGGTAGTCAGGCTGTGGTTAAAAACCAACGTATGGTAAATCAGGATGGTTCCATTAACATCAAACGAAAGGGTTTGTCATTTTTTAATACTTCGGATAATTACCATAAGCTTATTACAATGAGCTGGTCAAAGTTCTGGATTCTGGTATTATGCGGGTATCTTTTAGTCAACTTTCTTTTTGCAGGTATTTACCTGGAAATAGGTATTGAAAATTTAGCAGGAGCACAGGGACATACCACATGGGAGCATTTTTTTGATGCTTTTTTCTTTTCGGCGCAAACTATATCCACAGTGGGTTATGGGCATATTTACCCAACCGGGATACCAGCCAGCAGTGTATCTGCCATTGAATCAATGATTGGTTTATTGGCTTTTGCGCTTGCTACAGGTTTATTATACGGACGTTTTTCAAGGCCGTCCGCAAAAATTATCTATAGCAAAAATATGCTTGTTGCACCCTACCAGCAAACAGGCAAAGCGTTGATGTTTAGGTTAGCCAACCAGCGCCGTAATATGTTGATAGACCTTGAAGTTGAATTAAATTTTTCGTTTAATGAAGATGTTGATGGTAAGCCGCTAAGAAGGTTTATACAGTTGGAGCTGGAGAGGAAAAGGGTTAGCCTGCTTACACTTAACTGGACAATTGTTCATCCGCTTGACGAAAGCAGCCCCCTTAATGATGTAACACACGAAGACCTTATAAAAGCAGATGCCAGTTTTTCTATACTGCTAAAAACTTTTGATGATACTTTTTCACAAACCATTCATTCCAGAACATCTTATCAATACGATGAAATAATTTGGGGAGCTAAATTTAAACCAGCATTTCACCGTGATACAGATGGGCGTATTGTACTTGACCTGGGCAAGATTAGTGATTATGAAAAAATTGACTTATTGGTTTAACTTTCTAAGCATCAAATTTATCAAGTAATTTCAATAAGGTCTCAAAATCTTTAGGGTAAGGCGCATGTATGGTTACCGTAGTGTCCTCATCAACTTTAAATGTCACTTCATAGGCATGCAGGGCAAAACGTTTCATAATAGGCAATTCCTCTTGCTCTTTACCTAAACGATAACCGCGTTTTATAGCCGATAGAAACACAGGCTTACCTTTATAAAGTTCATCACCGGCAATTGATGCACGCTGCGTGGCCAGATGGATACGAATTTGATGCATACGGCCAGTTACAGGGCGGCACTCTACTAAGGTATAGTGTTTATAGTATTTTAAGGATTGAAAATGGGTTTCGGCTTTTTTACCTTCCTGGCGGCTAATAGTAACATTGCCTTTCCCTGCATTTAAAATAGGAAGGTCTATAGTAAGGTCTTCAAATACGTGGGTTCCGTCAATTATAGCGTGGTACACTTTTTTAACCCGGCGTTTTTCAAACTGAATAGAAACAAAACGGTAAGCTTCTGGATTTTTAGCGATAATCAGTGCACCGGAGGTTTCCTTATCCAAACGATGGCATACTTGGGCATCATCAGCGTAATTTTTTGCTAGACGCAGCATATTTATTTCCCCGCCTTCACGTTCGTCCAGCGAACTAATGAAAGGGGGTTTATTTACGACTATAATGTCAGCATTTTCAAATATGATCAGGTCCTCAAACTTCGGTATCTTCATTGTCCGCAAATATCGCAGAAATGCCGGACTTTAGTAATATTGAATACCGAATATTAAATGCAGATCACGAAATTGGTAAATCAAAGTCCAGTTTGATACTTCCAATATTTGACGGCCGATTATAAGGACTAGTGCAATTCAAATTTATACCCTACTCCTTTTACTGTAGAAACATAGGTTTCACCAAGTTTTTCGCGTAGTTTACGAATGTGAACATCAATAGTACGGTTAGTTACCACTACAGAATCCTCCCAAATATTCTTCAGAATAATTTCCCTTGTATATACTTTACCCGGTTTTGAGGCTAAAAGATATAGCAATTCAAATTCTTTTTTTGCTAAAACAACTTTATTACCTCCCTGAAATACCAAATAGGCTTCGCGGTCAATTACCAAATCACCAATTTCAAGCTTATTATCAGATGATTCTTCGGCAGGTGAATTCCGTCTTAATATAGCGTTAATACGGCTTACCAATGCACGTGGCTTTATGGGCTTGGCAATATAATCGTCAGCACCAACATTAAATCCTACTATTTCTGAGTATTCTTCACTCCTAGCAGTTAAAAACACCATAAATGTATTTTTAAATTCGGGCATGGTGCGCATAACACGGCAAGCTTCAATGCCATCCATTTTAGGCATCATAATATCAAGTATAATCAAGTCGGGGAGTACTTTTTTAGCTTCTGTAACCGCTTCCTGACCATTACTAGCCGTGTAAACCTGGTAACCCTCTTTTTTCAGATTATATTCAATCAACTCCAAAATATCTGGTTCATCATCAACAATCAGAATCTTTAGTTTTGAAACACTCATATTTTTTTTTCAGTAAATGTATAAGCTTAATCACATCATTAAGTTAAGCCAATATTAACAAATTATTAAAAATTACATTTATTTAACCTTGTGTTGAGAATTACTGAACGTTTTGTTTAAAAAATCTTCAAGTTGGGTGCCAACAATATTTTTAGCAACTATAATTCCCTGAGGATTAATAATAAAGTTAGAGGGTATGGCTTCAATTCTATAGATTTTTTCAACTGGGCCATCAAATTTTTTAAATTCAGAAGCGTGCCGCCATGTTAACTTATCAGCTTCAATGGCTTTTAGCCAGGCCTGTCTGTCATCATCTAATGATATGCTTAATATATTTAAACCTTTATCTTTAAACTTTTTATACATTTTAACCACGTTCGGGTTTTCTTTTCTGCAAGGCTGGCACCATGATGCCCAAAAATCAATCATGATATATTTTCCATGATAATCAGATAATTTAACTGGTTTATCATCTATATCAATCAAGGTAAAATCAGGTGCTGTATGGCCTACAGATACTGGTTTAACCTCGGCAGCGTATGTTAAAAACCGATCAACAGCCAAGTTACCAGGAAATTTATATTTAATCACATCGGCATAAGCTACTAGTTGTTGTTCATATTTAAACCTGTCTAATGACTTTGCAGCAAAAAAACCAGCCAGCGACGCATTATTATCATTTACAAATTTCAATATTCTTTTAGACGATTCGCTTATATTTTTTTCATATTTTGGAAGATAATAGGCCAATAAAGCATCAGAATCGGCTTTGTTTTTAGCGGATTTTATTTTGGCTCCGTAATCGTTAGTTATTTTCGTGGTTACCTCGGCATAAAAATTATTGATTTTATTGTACTCCCTGATTTTTTCGGTGTCTTCCGAACCGTTAATTTGATATTTATTAGTAGAATCAGCATAATTTGTCTTAAATGTAATATCATCACCATTTTTGGCAATAATATCAAACATATAACCACCGATGAGTAATTTATACATTGCCGGATAACCGCCGGCATGTTTAAATAAAAAATGGTGCTGATCATTTAATACTGCCGAATCAATTATGGGCATAGTGACTGTTTGTGAGCTATCTACTCCTAACAGGTAAGCTGTTTTTACATCCTTTTTAGGATTGTCGACATCACCATTGATAACAAAAGCATTCTTGTCTTTACAGGAAACAAAAACCGAAATAACAAACAACGCGATAAAATAAGCAAATTGTTTAATTTTCATTTTCTATAAATTTTAGTAATTATTTTGACGATTCTAAAACCTCCATCAACACCTGATTGGTTTTTTTAGGGTCTATTTTCCCCTTTGAAAGTTTCATTATCTCGCCCATAAACAAACCTAAAACGCCTTTTTTACCCTTATGGTATTCTAAAACTTTATCGGGATGCTTAGCCAGAGTTTCTTTTATATAGGCGGCAACATCGGTAGCGTCCTGATCTATTAAAAGATTAAGCTCTTGAGCGAGTTGGCCAGGTGTTTTATCCGGATTGCTGATAAGAGCAGGGAAAATTTTATGTACAGCTATTGAATTACTTACCTTACCACTATCAACCAAAGCTATTAATGCGGCTAATTGTGATGGCTTTAAATTAAAATCCTTAATGTGCAGGTTATGTTCATTAAGGTATGATTTTATGGCTCCCATTATCCAGTTAGCCGCCGACTTATAATGATCCGTTAATCTAATTACATCTTCAAAATAATGTACAAGTTCTTTATCAGCTGTAATTACAGAAGAATCATAAGCTGACAAGCCTAGTTCATCAATATATTTATGATACAATTCTTTTGGTAATGCTGGCATAACCGAACGTATGCTTTGAATATAGGCTTCAGTTACAATAACCGGGGGCAGATCAGGATCTGGAAAATACCGATAATCATTAGCCATTTCTTTTGAACGTAAAACCGAGGTATCGCCGGTATCGGCATCAAAATTTAAGGTATTTTGTTCAATAACGCCACCGGCCTCTATTACCTTTATTTGCCGTAAAAATTCATGTTCTATGGCGCGCTGCACATTGCGTATTGAATTCAAATTTTTAACCTCACATCGGTTACCTAATTTAGTTGCACCTTTTAATCTTACCGAAATATTAGCATCACAACGCATGCTGCCTTCTTCCATGTTACCATCGCATATATCAAGGTAACGTACCAGCTTTCTTATCTCAGTTAAATAATGATGCGCTTCTTCGGCACTATGAATATCAGGTTCCGAAACAATTTCGAGTAAGGGCACTCCAGCACGGTTCAGATCGATTAATGATTGGGTATGATCCTGATCGTGCATGCTTTTGCCGGCATCCTCTTCCATATGAATATGATGGATAGCTATTTTTTTAGTCTCCCCACTTTTTAAGCGTACTTCTACATTCCCACCTATACAGATAGGCTCGGTATCCTGACTAATCTGGTAACCTTTGGGTAAATCAGCATAAAAATAATTTTTCCGCGCAAAATGATTATGCAGGTTAATGCGGCTTTCAACGGCTAATCCCAATTTAATGGCATACTCAATAGCCTTACTGTTAATACGTGGCAACGAACCCGGGTGCCCTAAAGAAACCGGACTTACATGCGTATTAGGTTTTGCCCCAAAGGCAGAAGAATCAGAAGAGAAAGCTTTGCTGGCTGTTGATAGCTGTGCATGTACTTCTAAACCTACAACTAATTCGTATTTTTCAATGGTGGAAACTGCTGTATCTATCATTCTAAATTCTTTATCAGCCTCAAATTCTGGCTAACAGGCATCAAATATAAGGTAATTAGCGTCTATCCATAATACCTAAACATAATTCGGCATAAAAATTGAAATAACAATATAATATAAATAAAATTTATTAAGATGAAAAAGAGTTTATTTGCCATTTGTATGGGCAGTTTAATGCTGATCTTAACCGCTTTTGAAGCAAAAGCTCAGTTAAGTGTTAATATAAATATAGGCACCCAGCCTAATTGGGGGCCGGCAGGATACCAACGGGCTGATTACTACTACCTGCCCGATATTGAGAGTTATTATAACGTACCGGCACATCAGTTTATGTATTTACACAATGGCCGCTGGATTACTACGTCAGTATTACCCCCACAATATAGCGGTTATGACCTGTATTCAGGTTATAAAGTAGTTGTAAACAGGCCAAGGCCGTATCTCGATTTTGACCAGGACAGAGTTCGATATGGAAAATATAAAGGTTGGAAAGAACGACAATATGTAATAGGTGATAGACGAGATTCGCGTGGTATGCCTCCCGGCCAAGCAAAAAAATACTATAGAGAAAACGAAGGTAATAACAATAACAATGAGCATGGAAATAAACATGGTGAAAAGCATGGAGAAGGTGAAGGACATGATCATGGCAACGGAAACGGAAACGGCCATGGAAATGGCAATGGGCATGGGCATGATGATTAATATTAATTGCTAACTGAAAAGCCATTTCAATAAAACTGAAATGGCTTTTTTTATTCTTACTATTAAGCTCTTGATTATGAAGCTAGTATATAGCTTTTTGCTTTATCTAAAACGCGTTGCAATCCACTAGCATCCTTGCCACCGGCTGTAGCATAGAAAGGCTGGCCACCGCCGCCACCCTGAATTTCTTTAGCCAGTTCCCTGATAATATTGCCAGCATTAAGGCCTTTATTTTTAACCAAACTTTCTTCTATCATTACTGTGATGTTGGGTTTACCATCAACCTCCGCAGTTAACACCAAAAAAAGGTTGGGTATGATATCTTTAAGGCCGTAAGCGAGGTTTTTAATAGCATCGGCATTGGGTAGGTCAACCCTTTCAGCAATAAAATTGATTCCGTTAATCAATTCAGCTTTGGCTGCTAACCCTGTTTTTAATCCTGATGCTTTGAGCAGAACAGCTTTTTCAAGCTCTTTTTTCATCCGCGCATTTTCGTCTAGCATAGCCTCAACGCTTTTTACAATACTGGCCGGATTTTTCAATAGTTCCTTAAGTTCCTTTATTACTTTACCCTGTTCCACCAAATAATCTTGTGCATAAACGTGGGTGATAGCCTCAATACGGCGAACTCCAGCCGCTACCGCGCTTTCGGACACAATTTTAAAATAACCTATTTCACCTGTGTTTTTTACATGTGTGCCCCCGCAGAGTTCCTTGCTAAAATTATCATCAAATGTTATTACACGAACAAGATGCCCATATTTTTCGCCGAAGAGGGCGGTTACACCATTTGCTATGGCATCGTCATAATATACGTTACGCTCCTCTTTTAAAGGAATGGCCTCGCGTATCTTACTGTTTACTATGGCTTCAATAGTCGATATTTCATCATCGGTAACTTTGCTGAAATGTGAAACATCAAAACGCAGATATTCTGGGTTAACCAGAGATCCTTTTTGGTTTACATGTTCGCCAAGTACCTGTTTCATCGCGGCGTGCATAAGGTGCGTTGCCGAGTGGTTGGCGTTTGTAAGCATCCGTTTAGCCTGATCAACATAGGCCTGGAACTTACGAGGCATGGGGTTAGGCAATTTACCCGGCATTTCTACCCCTTCTGGTGTAAAAGTAGGCTGCGGTTCAACAAAGTGGATGATAAGCCCATTCTCTTTTTTGGTGTCAGATACCGAGAGTACAAGTGGCCCGGTTTGTTCGTCGTACCACTCACTAACCATATTGCCGGTATCACCTACTTGTCCGCCACTTTCGGCATAAAAAGGTGTCCGGTCTAAAACAACCTGATATTGTTCTTTACCCTGTGCTATTACCTTACGGTACTTAATAATTTCGCAATCTGTAATTAGTTCGTCGTATCCTACAAAATCGACACGGTCGCCTGGTTTAAATACAATCCAGTCACCGGTATCAACAGCTGTGGCAGCGCGCGAGCGAAGTTTTTGTTGTTGCAGTAACTGTTCATAACCCGCAATATCGACACTTAACCCTTTTTCACGAGCCATTAATTCTGTTAAATCAATTGGAAAACCGTAAGTATCTGATAATTGGAAGGCAATTTCTGCACTTATATTACCATGTTGACCGAATAAGAAAATCCCTCTTTCCAAAGTTCTTAAAAACGCAACCTCCTCTTCTAAAATAACCTTTTGAACAAAATCTTTTTGAGTTTCCAATTCAGAAAATACATTTTTAAACTGCTCGGCCAATAAGGGCACTAATTGATTTAAAAAGGGTTCTTTAAAATTCAAATACTGATAACCATATCTAACAGCCCTACGTAAAATGCGACGTATTACATAACCAGCTTTATTGTTAGATGGTAACTGCCCATCGGCAATGGCAAAACTAATGGCGCGGATATGGTCAGCCATTACACGCATAGCAACATCAGTCTTTACTTCCTTTCCATATGCAATCCCGCTTTTTTCCGCAATAAATTGGATGATCGGCTGAAAAATATCGGTATCGTAATTAGATGATTTGCATTGTATCACGCGCACCAATCGTTCAAAACCCATTCCGGTATCCACATGTTGCGCTGGTAATTGTTGCAAGCTCCCGTCTTTAACACGGTTAAACTGCATAAATACATTATTCCAAATCTCTATTACCTGATCGTGGTCGGCATTTACTAAAGTTGCACCATTTATTTCTTTACGTTCAGCATCCGGCCGGCTATCATAATGTATTTCGGAACATGGGCCGCAGGGGCCGGTTTCGCCCATTTCCCAAAAGTTGTCTTTTTTATTTCCAGGTAAAATATGAGCCTCATTTACGTAAGTTTTCCAGAGGTCGTATGTTTCATTATCTTTAACTAAGCCTTCTTTTTCATCACCTTCAAAATAAGTTACATATAATCTATCCTTAGGTAGTTTGTATACTTCTGTTAATAGTTCCCAACTCCAGGCAATGGCATCTTTTTTAAAATAATCGCCAAAGCTCCAGTTACCCAGCATTTCGAACATGGTATGGTGGTAGGTATCAATACCCACTTCCTCCAGATCGTTATGTTTACCCGAGACCCGCAGGCAGCGTTGTGTATCGGCAACCCGGGGATATTTAATCGCTTCTTCTCCTAAAAATATAGCTTTAAAAGGGTTCATTCCCGCGTTGATAAACATTAAGGTTGGGTCGTTTTTACCTACAATTGGTGCCGATGGAACTATTGTATGCCCCTTTGAAGCAAAAAAATCCAAAAAAGCCTGACGTATTTCTTGCGCTGTCATCCTAAAAAATTGAAGTGCAAAGATAGAGTTTTGAATGATTGGGGAAAGAAACGAAAACAGAAAACACGGTAGTCGGCAACATAGAAAAGCCGGTAGCGAAAATTACCCGGCATTTGCTCATCGGCTCGCTTGCAAATCAGCAAGAATGGAGCTAACTTTTTTATACTATAAACCTTAATTACATTAATAATTGCTTTAATGCTTGTTTTTTTGCGGATCAGTTATTTTATATAGAGCCAAAACCTGATCTAATATATAACTTATTGTTTCTATTGGGATATCCTGCGCGGCATCAATCAGCATTATCTTCATACGGGAACGGTTTTCAACAATTAAAAGCGGATGATTTATTTTACTGCCTTCCACTATACCAATATATGGTTGATTTGATTTTTTATGCACCCATAGGTAACAAAACATTTTGCCTTTATAGCAATAAAAAGGCATTTTGTATTTCCATGATTCTGTAATATCCGAATCATGGTTTAAAATAAATTGACGCAGAAATGCTAAACAACTTTTTACCGGTTCGCCCTTTTGTGAAAAACAATTATCTATTTCCCTTAACATTAAATGATAACTTTTTTTTGTTATTAAAATAAAAACTTTAAATTGCGGTGCTCGTATATCTTAACAAGATTACGATTTTTTTAACCCTAATTGATGAACTATGATATTTGACTATATTATTTTTTTTGGGCTATTAGCATTAACCATAATTTTAGGAACAATATACTATAATGTATATATTTTCACCCCTAAATCGCAAAAATTACGCCTTATAGGCGATTTTAGATATATAAGAAAATTAAACAGAGACCTCATCCAGTCGCTAAAAAACTATAGTTTAGAGCATAAAGCCTTTGATAAGGTATGTATAAACGATTTGACTTATAACGCGGCAATTGATAAACTGGAAAACTGGAGAGATGAAGTTTATACCGATAACACTTTCAATTTCTTAAAAACCACCAAACCAAATAAAGCTGGTTTTAATAATTTATCCAGAGATCTTCAGGAACAAATCAGGATACAGAACGAGATAAAAGCCTGCTATAATAAAATCTTAATTCATCGCTCCTCCTTCCATAATAATTGATATTAAAATAGGGCTTACAAAAATTCTTGGCCTAAACTTAAAATTCCCTTCTAAAATCATACTTTTGCGTCTTTTAAAACAAAGCAGCATTTGATATGAGTATTGGATTATCCGAACAGGAAGTTTTTCGCCGTGAGGCGATGCAGCAGTTACGCAATTTAGGTATTAACCCTTACCCTGCCGAGGCATTTGACGTAAATGCCAATGCAAAAGATATTGCTGCAAACTATGAAGGTAATACCGAAGCTTATCAAAACGTTGTTATAGCGGGCCGTATCATGAGTCGGCGTATTATGGGCAATGCATCTTTTGTCGAGCTACAGGATGCTACCGGCCGGATCCAGCTTTACCTTAACCGGGATGAGCTATGCCCCGGTGAGGATAAAACGTTTTACAATACTGTATTTAAAAAACTTTTGGACATTGGCGATTTTATAGGCGTAAAAGGCTATGTTTTCATCACCAAAACTGGCGAAATATCCGTTCATGTTAAAGAACTTACTATCTTATCAAAATCATTAAAACCGCTGCCTGTTGTTAAGCGCGAAGACGATGGCACCATACATGATGGCTTTACCGACCCTGAACAACGCTACCGCCAACGATATGTTGATTTAACGGTTAACCCGGAATTTAAACAAATCTTTATCAACCGCTCAAAAGTGATCAGCACCATGCGCGGTTTCTTTGACAGTTCTGGTTGGATGGAGGTGGAAACGCCTATACTACAAAGTGTGCATGGCGGCGCGGCTGCCAGGCCCTTTAATACATATCATAACACATTAGATATGCCGCTGTTTTTGCGTATAGCTAATGAATTATATTTAAAAAGACTGATTGTTGCCGGATTTGATGGCGTATACGAGTTCGGTAAAATGTTCCGTAATGAAGGTATGGACCGTACCCATAACCCTGAGTTTACATCGGTTGAGATATATGTAGCCTATAAGGATTATATCTGGATGATGGGCATGGTTGAACAATGCCTCGAAAAAGTTGCTTTAGCAGTTCATGGTAAATCAATAATTAAAGTTGGCGACCATGATATAAACTTTGCCGGGCCTTACGAAAAACTATCCATGCATGATAGTATTTTGAAATACACAGGCATTGATGTATCAGCATTGGATGAAACCGGCTTGCGCGATGTTTGCAAAAACCTGCATATTGAAGTTGACGCTACAATGGGTAAGGGCAAATTGGTGGACGAGATATTTAGCGCCAAAGTAGAAGAACATTTAATTCAACCTACTTATATTACTGACTACCCCATTGAAATGACTCCCCTTGCCAAAAAACACCGTACAAAAGAGGGTTTGGTTGAGCGTTTTGAATTATTTGTAATGGGTAAAGAAATTGCCAATGCCTATACGGAATTAAATGACCCTATTGACCAGCGCGAACGTTTTGAGGAACAATTGCTTTTAGCCGGCCGTGGCGATGAAGAAGCAATGGCAATGGATGACGACTTTTTACGTGCTCTGGAATATGGTATGCCGCCAACATCAGGCCTTGGGATTGGTATTGACAGGCTGGTGATGCTGATGACAAACCAGACCACCATTCAGGAAGTATTGTTTTTCCCGCAAATGCGCCCGGAGAAGAAAGCCAAAATAGTAACAGTTGAAGATTTTGTGAATATAGGCGTACCTGCGGTGTGGGTGCCCGTATTAAACAAAATGGGATTCAATACCATTGAAGAGCTTAAGGCTTCAAACCCAAATAAAGTATTTAATGACCTTGGGGGAATGCGTAAAAAATTAAAACTGGATATAACAATACCTGCAAAAGACGTGGTAATGAGTTGGTTTGAGTAATGATGTTAAATTCAATAAGCTTGGTTACAATAACTTAACAAAAAGTTAAATTTTATCAAACTTTTACATTGATTGTATTGTTTATTTTTATAATTCAATAAAATGTACTATTATGATAAACACAAGCCTTGAAATAACCGAAAAAGAGTACCTTATTAAGCTAAACCGCAGTAATTTTGATTTATCTTTTATACGTAACCTACTGAAGATAGTAGAAATATCAAATCCTTCGGAAGATTACGCGATTGCGGACAAAAACTTTTCAGAACAATCTTTGGCTGTTAGTCCTGATTATTACAGCCATCTTGACGATAAGTAATTCTATTGACAGGGACAAGTATCCTTTTCAATAGAATTACATTAAAACTGCTGGCGATATCCGCCACGTACTACCTGTTGCTTATCCATCTGAGCCATCTGACCTTTCATCATTTTTATCTGCTCCGCAAGCATTTTATTGGTATCTGCTTTAGTTGCTTCCTGTAAATACATTTGAGCTTCGCGCTTATTGCGTTTAGCCATTGCTATGCCCGCAAGGCTTAATTTAGCCAGAGCAATATTGTGCGACATTTTCATCCCTAATGATAGTGCTTTTTTAAAGTATTTCTCAGATTTTAGCGGTGCTTTGCGCGATTCGTTAAGCCCGATTAATAAATTATAGTAGCCATGCTGACCTTTATATAATTGTTTTTCATAGTCGGTAACTTTTGCTAACCATGCTTCTGCTTTCTCCGTATTCTCTTTACGCAAATAAAATTGGGCTATCAGCATGTTTTCATTTAAAAAGTAGGTTAAGAAAACCAATGCCGCAATAAAGAAAACCAATATCCCCCATCCCCATAAACCAACAACCGACATTGCGACTGCAGCACCAAATACGATACCTGCAATAATTAACCGAACAACATTTGACATAATTTGTAATTTTTATTGACTGCAAATATCCGTTTATTTGTATTGCTAACCAACATCTACTTTACATTTATGTCAATAGAATTAGAACCATCTTGGCTGAGTATTTTGAAAGGTGAGTTTGAGCTGCAATATATGCTTGATCTCAAAAACTTTCTTAAACTTGAAAAAGACGCCGGGCATACAATTTACCCAAAAGGCAATGATATTTTTAACGCATTTTGGAAAACGCCTTTAACCAATTTAAAAGTGGTAATACTTGGGCAAGACCCATATCATGGTGATAGACAGGCACATGGCCTATCATTTTCGGTACAAAACGGTGTTGCTATACCACCATCCTTACAAAACATTTACAAAGAACTGCAAACAGATATACCGGGATTTAAAATCCCAGCTCACGGCGATTTAACACATTGGGCAGAACAGGGTGTGCTACTGCTGAACGCTACCCTAACAGTACAGGCTGGTTTAGCCGGCTCTCACCAAAAAAAGGGATGGGAAATATTTACCGATAAAGTGATCAGCGAAATATCAAAACACACCGAGGGTGTTGTTTTTATACTTTGGGGCAAATACGCGCAAGCTAAAGCCGCGCTTATAGATCAAAACAAACATCATATATTAATGTCTCCCCACCCCTCGCCTTTCTCTGCATATAATGGCTTTTTTGGAAGCAAACCTTTTTCCAAAACGAATGCTATTTTAGAGAAGCAAGGTAAAAATTTAATTGATTGGCAAATACACTAACGACGGGTTCAGCAATTAAAAAAGCAATACAATTCTGTGGCTCAAATTCAGTTTAAACAAAGTTGTAAAGTTTTTGGTAATTTAGGTCAAATATTTAGTATTATGGAGAGCGACATTAAACCAATTGAAGTTTACGCAGGCGAACTTTGGCAGGCTACTACTGTAAAAAACATTTTAGAAGGGAACCATATCCAGGCTTTTTTAGAAAACGAGTATCTAGGCACTATTGCACCGTGGCGGGTGGAAGCAGGCGGTTCAGGCGCTGTTAAGGTAATCGTCTCTAACCGGGATGTTGATTTAGCTGTCAAACTTATTGATGAATTTAATACTAACACATTTATTGATGAAACAAACGATTAATTTAGATAGGGTTGTTTTTAAAAACCTATTCTTATTCGCCATAATTTTTGGTGCCTGTCAAAACCTGAACGCCCAAACGAAGAAAAAAATTGATGTTTACTTAATAGGTGGCCAATCAAACGCTACCGGGCAGGGTTATTTACGTAACATGGACGATACTATGAGAATTGATACCGCTGTATTGATTTTCCATTCGGGAGCCCCGCATTTAAATAGTGGAAAAAAGCCATTTACATGGAATCCATTGTGCCAGGCTTCCGAATCACCTGATAGATTTGGGCCCGAACTCGGTTTTGCCAGTAAAATACATCAACTTTATCCTAACAGAAAAATAGCGCTGATAAAACATGCGCATAGTGGCACCAATCTATATAACCAATGGAATCCCGGAAAGGATGAAAATGACACAACCAAATGGGGATTGCAGTTTAAAGTGTTTGTACAAACGGTTGACTCTGGCTTGAATGAATTACGTAAGATGGGCTACCAACCCATGATACGCGGAATGTTATGGCAACAGGGTGAAAATGATGCCATTAGTAAGGATAGTGCAAGCGCAAAATACGCACAAAATCTTATCCATTTTATTCAACGTGTGCGCAAACAGTTCAATGTTCCTAGAATGCCGTTTGTATATGGTTACGTTCTGCCCCCGCCAAATACCGGCACAGACCGCGATTTAGTTAGGAAGGCAGAGCATGATATAGCTCAAAAAAATAACGCTAAAATATCAGTTAAAAAAGCCATTGTTGTGCAAACCGATGATCTGAGCCAGCGCGCTGACGATAAAAACTCTCCTTATCCTAAGGATCATGTGCACTTTGGCACCAACGGCACATGGATGTTAGGTGTACGCATGGCCGATGCTTTTAATTATCAACACTAGCATTATGATTAAGTTGCCGTTTTTGATTTTACTTTTTTTTATGCTTTCGGGTGATGTTTTTTGCCAGATGGATACAGTAAAAACCATCTCTGGCAATAATATTGCAGATCAGTTTAATACAAAAGGAATTGCAAATTACAAAGCCGGTAATTATAAGGACGCGTTAAAAAGCTTTGATGCCGCTATACATTCAAATTCAAAATTGGCTGTGGCATATAATAACCGGGGATATATAAAATATTTATCGCGTGATTTTTATGGAGCCATCGGAGATCTACGAAAAGCTACTTCTATTGATAAAAAGTACACCTTAGCCTATATAAATTCATCTAATGCCAAATATGCTATACTAGATTATGATGGAGTAATAGACGACCTAACCAATGTTATAGCATTAGATCCAACAAGTTTAGCTGCGTATAATATCAGGGGTATCGCAAAAAAGAACCTTAAAGATTATAATGGCGCATTGGCCGACTTTACCAAGTGTATAGAAATAGACCCTAAAAACGCAACGTACCCTTTAAACAGAGGAAGCATCCAAATGATGCTTGGTTATAAACATAGCGCTTGTATGGATTGGGGCAAAGCCAAACAATTAGGCAGTACCGAAGTTGATGACCTTATAAACCAATATTGCAAATAAGTATTATCATTTACGTTGATCTAAACATCTTTTAAACTATCAACACTCTTTCCTCTTTCCAACCAAAATCTTAATTTCGTCCACACAGAAAAGAGGAAAAGATTTTGGATTATTTAAAGGGATTAAATCCGTCGCAGCGAGATGCGGTATTACAAACCAAAGGGCCGGTTATGATCATTGCCGGGGCAGGCTCGGGTAAAACACGGGTTATTACTTACAGGGTGGCGCATCTTGTACAACAGGGCGTAGATTCGTTTAATATATTGGTACTTACATTTACCAACAAAGCCGCCCGCGAAATGCGCGAACGTATAATGTATGCCGCCGGCCCCGAAGCTAAAAATATTTGGATGGGTACTTTTCACTCCGTATTTGCCAAAATATTGAGGGTTGAGGCCGACAAAATAGGTTACCCTAATAATTTCACCATTTACGATACTGATGATAGTAAAAGCGTGCTTCGGGCCATTGTTAAGGAAATGAACCTGGATGATAAGCTGTATAATATAAACTTTGTGATGAACCGCATATCAGGTTCAAAAAACAACCTTATATCGTGGCAAGAATATCAATCAAATGAAGCCATCCAAGCAGATGATTTTTCGAGCGGGCGCGGCCATATTGGTAAAATATATGAAAACTATTCCAACCGTTGCTTCCGCGCGGGTGCGATGGATTTTGACGATCTGTTATTTAAAACCAACCAGTTGCTAAAAGAAAATCCTGATGTACTTTATAAGTACCAGAATAAATTTAAATACCTGATGGTTGATGAGTATCAGGATACCAATTTTTCGCAATACCTTATTGTAAAAAAGCTGGCATCTATCAACGAAAATATTTGTGTGGTTGGCGATGACGCGCAGAGTATCTATGCTTTCCGTGGAGCCAATATCCAAAACATACTTAATTTTGAAAAGGATTATCCCGATCTCAAAATATTTAAACTGGAGCAGAATTACCGCTCTACTCAAAACATTGTTAATGTAGCTAACAGCATTATCTCCAATAATAAAGAACAGCTTAAAAAGAGCGTATTCTCAGAAAAGGAACATGGCGATAAAATAAAGGTGATGCGGGCCTTTAGCGATAACGAAGAAGGTAAACTGACTGCCGAAGCCATTTTTCAGGAGCGTACGGGCAAAGGGATGAAATGGCACGATTTTGCCATACTGTATCGTACCAATGCACAGTCGCGCTCTATGGAAGAAGGTTTGCGGAAGCTAAACATCCCTTATAAAATATACGGTGGACTCTCCTTTTATCAACGTAAGGAGATCAAAGATCTGATCGCCTATTTCCGCCTAACTTTTAATCCGAGCGACGAAGAAGCGTTAAAACGGGTGATCAACTACCCTAAACGCGGCATTGGAGACACTACCGTGGATAGGATCATCGTTAGTGCGGGGCAAAATAACATTACCCCATGGGAAGCCATTATTACGCCTGCCCAATACCTTGATAGCCGTACTGCAAATACAGTGAGTGCCTTCGCGGTAATGATACAAAGCTTCCAAGTGATCACCAAAACGTTGTCGGCTTATGACGCCGCTTTATATATTGCCCAGCATTCGGGCTTGTTAAAAGACCTGTATGAGGATAAATCTGTTGAAGGGCTAAACAGATACGAAAACATACAAGAGTTATTAAACGGGATCAAGGAATTTTCGGAACGGGAAGACCTGGAAGAAAAAGGCCTTGACGTTTTTATGCAAGACATTGCCTTGCTCACCAACGATGATAACGATAAGCATAAAGATGCCGATACAGTATCCTTAATGACCATCCACTCTTCAAAAGGATTGGAATTTCCGCATGTACATGTAGTAGGTTTGGAAGAGAACTTATTTCCTTCTCAAATGTCGCTTAACTCGCGCAGTGACCTGGAAGAAGAACGCCGCCTGTTTTATGTAGCCGTTACTCGTGCAGAAAGTAAGTTGACCATTAGTTATGCAACCTCGCGCTTTAAATTTGGTACGTTGATAAACTGCGAACCCAGTCGTTTTTTAGATGAGATAGACGCGCAATACCTGGAACTTGACTTTACTGCCAAGAAGGCACCCACCGGCAATTCCTTCTTTGATGACGAACGTACCGCATGGAGCAGTAAAGATACCTTCTCTAAGCCCAAAGCCGCTACTCCGGCATCAACCGCCAAGGTTAAAACAACATCAATACTGGCAAAAGCGCATGTACCAACAGCAGGCTTTGCACCATCAGATACATCAAACCTGCAAACAGGTATGGAAGTTGAGCATGAGCGCTTTGGATTTGGCAAAGTAATTAGTTTAGAAGGGCCAAAACCCGATATTAAAGCCACCATCTTTTTTAAGGAGGTTGGGCAAAAACAACTGTTGCTAAAGTTTGCTAAATTGCGAATTATGGGATAGTTTATCTGATGCCTTTTTAAGATACCATGCCATAGTGAGTCTGATCATCCGGTTATAGGTTTTTAGGCCTTGCGGCTGATTGTTGGCTTTTAAAAAATGGTCGTAGAATATGCTGCTTAACGTTCCGGCCTTGCCTTCAAAGCTTTTCCAATAGGCATGCTCTACCTTAAAATCGTTAACTACAGTACCCGATAAGTTGATCTTCAATTGTTTATAGGCGACGCTATCCTTTCGGGATAAAGCATATAGAAACTCGCCCACCCCGAGATAATAAGCGGAGTATCTCAATAAGCGGTTATGCGATGATACACCGGCCACAAAACCAACAAAGTCGGCTTCATCCTCTAAAGCAAACCCCATTTGATGGGAGAGTTCATGACAGGCCGTTACAGGTTTGACAAATACGGGGATCTGGTGGTTGATCTGGCTTTCGGAAGTAAACGGGTTGTAATCGCCTGATGTACCGAGGTAGTTCATGGCAAATGAAAGCATAGATGGCTTAATACCTGGATAATAGCTTTTAAACCCTGGTGAACTACCTAGCGATTTGATCGCAACCACAGCGGTATGATATATGCTATCATTGGATTGATTCAGGTCGCTTATGGTAACCAATGCCCGGCTGGCGTTAGCACTATCTATCAACATGGAAGTAACGGCTTCAAAATCAGCTATTGTATAGCTCGTATCTTGCAGGTGAAGCCTTTTAGCTGCCGACGGCCGGAAATAATTGAGCCCCCAAAGCATATAAAAGGCAATAATGATAACTTCAAAAATGATGATCAGTTTAAGTACATAAATGCCCAATAACCTCAGCTTTTTTGTATAAGTTAGTTTAACAAGCTTCCCAACTGCATACAACATATAAATGATTAAACCGATATAAAACACATCACCAACACTAAACGGGAAAACGTTTAATATGGGATGCATTATCTTGCAGATCAGTGGGTACAGGCCCTCAGAATAATACTGCTCAATAAAATTGGGGCAATTGGTTAAAATTGAGATTATAATATACACAACTGCCAGTATTGCAACCGTTATACTATTTGATTTTAGCGAGTCTTTATTTTTTATGCCAATCATTAGCCCCAAATATAGCTAATGGTTATAAAACAATAGGAGTGTAAGTTACCTCACCTGCCCATCACCCCGTACAAACCATTTTTCGGTTACCAACTTTTCAAGGGCGAAGGGGCCGCGGGCATGTAATTTCTGTGTAGATATTCCAATTTCGGCACCTAAACCAAATACGCCGCCATCGGTAAAACGGGTAGAAGCATTTACATATACCGCCGCCGCGTCAACCTCGTTCAAAAAACGTTCAGCAATAACGGTATCTTCAGAAACAATAGCCTCAGAGTGTTTAGATGAGTATTGACTGATATGCTCCAGGGCTTCATCTGCATTTTCTACCACCTTAACTGAGCATTTAAAATCCAAAAACTCCCGTCCAAAATCGTCACGTTTAGCTTCTTTTAAATATGGGTATTGCAGCTCCTTTAAAATATCATGACTCTCCTCATCTGCAAAAATTTCGACTTTATATTTCAGTAAGCCCGGTGCTGCAAGCGTTAACAATTGTTTAGCAACTTGGCGATCAACCAAAATAGTATCCAAAGCATTACAAACCGATGGCCGCGAAACTTTGGCGTTAACTACAATAGCGGCAGCTTTTTCAAGGTCAGCAGTCTTTTCAACATAAGTATGGCAAACACCCGCCCCTGTTTCAATAACAGGCACTTTGGAGTTTTCGCGTACGAGGTCAATTAATTGCTGCGAGCCGCGCGGAATAATAATATCAATATATTTTACCGCCGACAGCATTTCGTTGATGTACTTACGGTCGGTTGGTAACAAGGTAACGATGGCTTCCGGCAAGCCGAACTCCTTTAAAACATTATGGATCAGGTTAATCAAACAGATGTTGGTATATAGGGCGTCGCTGCCGCCACGTAACACACATACATTGCCCGAGCGGATGCAGAGCGCTGCCACATCAATAGTAACATTAGGCCGTGATTCGTAGATAATACCAACAACGCCAAGGGCTACTGTTTTTTTCTGAATAGACATGCCATTAGCAGTTGTACTCTCCAACAACAATACACCTGTAGGATCGGGCAAGGCTGCAACATCGTTTATGCTGGTAGACAGATCTTTAATACGGGTTTCATTAAGTAATAATCTATCTTTTTTGGGGTCAGTATCAGGCATACGGTCAAGGTCTTTTTTATTTTCCTCAATAATTGCCGGTATGTTTTCGGCAATAACAGCCGACAAGCGGTGCAGCAGGTCTTTTTTCTGCTGATCATTAAGTGCCTTAATAAAAGTTGATGCCTTATAGGCCTGATATAGTAATGGTTGGATAGATTCCATAATGCAAAACTAATTATAATAAAACGATATCATCCGCATTGGCGATAGTTAGTTTTTGTGTTTTTAGGTTCCCTGCTATCTCTTCCGACGAAATTTTAGACCGTCCTACAGCTATGATTAGGTTTTCTTCATCTAAGATTTCAAAAACCTCCCCTTGCTCAAATTTATCAATAACAGATGTTACACCTACAGCCAAAAGGCTATGTCCGTTTTGTAAAGCCTTATATGCACCGGCGTCAATGCGCAAACTACCGGTTACCAGGCTACCGCTGGCCAACCATTTTTTACGGGCCGGTATTGAACACTTTTGTGGATGGCATACGGTACCTGTTTGTTCTTTAATAGCATTCAATATGCCATCTTCGGTACGGATACCAAAAATAACTACCTTAATGCCCATACGGGTAGCCAAACGCGCAAAGGTTAATTTAGATATCATTCCGCCTAAGCCCAGGGCCGATTTTTCTTTATTAGCCAATGCCAACGCCTGTTTATCAATTATAGGTATATTAGCAATTACTTTACCATTAGCATCTAAAACGCCTGGTACAGAGGTACTAAAGAGCAGTACAGACGCTCCAAAACCAACAGCTATCAATGTAGCCAGTTCATCATTGTCAGAAAACTTGAGTTCAAGGCTACTCACTACATCGTTCTCATTAGCAATGGGGATGATGTTACTACTCCAAAGTTCTTCGTACGTTTTTTTGAGTTGTAAAAACTGGTTACGATTTGAAAAGTGCTGCCGTTCGCATAAGCTTTGGGCTATAAATATGCCATGCTCTGCAAAATAACGCGCATACTTATTCAGCAATATTGGGTTGCCTATAGCAGCGGCGGCTTTACGCTCGCTAATAGTAGCCGAGTAATTATTGATATACTTTTTACCCGCGGCAACCGCGCCTGATGATACCATAACAATATGATAATCATTATGTATAGTAGCAATCTGCCTGGCAATATCTGCAAGAACTGTTTCGTCCAGATCCCCATTTTTATGGGTTATAGATGCTGATCCGAATTTAATAACGAGTATAGGTTTTGTCAATGTTTTATAAAAAGTTCAAATTTATTAAAACCCGGCAAAAAATCAGCCTCTTTACTAACATAATAATTAAACATGGGTATTTTATATAGTATCAAGTAGTTAGTATCAAGTAGCTAGTATTTTTTTTAGAGGACATGGGTATTTGTGGGTATTTTTAAAATAGTATCAAGTAGTTAGTATTTTTTAAAAAGGGAACATGGGTAAAAATGGGTGTTTTTAAAATAGTATCAAGTATGTTTTCCAAAGTCTAGCTACTTGATACTTGATACTCAAAATGGTGGAACATGGGTAAATGTGGGTATGCAAAAAAAATGTTTTCTCTCTTCCAAGCCTAACTACTTGATACTTGATACTAGCTACTTGATACTCACTACCTCCTAGTGTTTCCTAAATATAGTGAAAAAGTATCACATTATTAAGACAAGGTTTGCCAATTTACCACCTTCTTGCTACATCAATTTAATCATCATCTTTCTTTCCGGGATAATTGCGTTTACCTTTTGCAGAAAACCATAACATCCTGTTTAACAGATCGTCATTGCCACCATCTATATGATTATAAGCCGGCAACATAGAAACTTTAGCATAGTATAATGCCGCGCCTTTTAATTTAGAAAGCGGCTGATTCAATTCATCCAGTTGAATACGGTTTGGCAAATGGGTATAACTATAGGCATCTGGTTTTTTACTAAAACAGTCAAACATAGGCAAAGCGGTAGCATCAATGGTGTTCATAGGCGGGATGCCTAAAATTTGCTCAATGGTGCGTACAATACACGTTTGGTTATAATTAGTATGCACTTTTGTTTGCAAACGGGAATAAGCACTAATTACATTACCTGTAGTTCGGTATGCCGAAATATGATCCCATCCATCCTGAGCATCGTCTTCGGTTACAAATATCACGGTTGAATTATAAAAACGGCTATGAGTAACAGCTTCTACAATTCGCCCCAGGGCCAGGTCATTATCAGCAACCATTGCTCTTGGGGTTGGTAAACCGGGTTTTAACCCACCTGTATGATCGGCAGGCAAAGCCATTACCATCAATTGCGGCCATTGGTCGCCGGGTTTAGCCTCATACTCTTTTAATTCCTTAATAAAGGCATCAGCTCTTATCTGGTCATTAATAACATGGGTGTCATAACCTGGGTATGTTGCCGATAAAACAGGCCTTACACGGGCTATGGTGGTGTAATTAGTAAATAAAAAAGGCTTATTCTCTTTATACAGCTGGTAAATATTGGCCCAGCTTAATTTGCTGTCAAAATGAGGCGTGGCAGTTTCGCCATACACCCGTACATTTTTACCATGATCTAAAGCATTGTTCCATATAAAACCTTCTTTATCATAAACCATAGCATCGGTTTGCGTATGCGGATAGCTGCGGAACCAGGCGCGCACGTTCTTCTCTACATAATCATTCACCATCCCAGCGTCGGTCCATTGGTGACCCTCAGCAGATGATTTTCCCGACGCGTAATAATTGTCCATCAAGATAAAATCCCTGGCTAACTGGTGTTGATTCGGTGTAACGCTATCTCCATAAATACATAAGTCTTTACTGCCATTTCCATTGGGCATATCACCCAAAACCTGATCGTAAGTGCGGTTTTCCTTAATGATATAAATCACATGGTTAAAAACCGAAGGTTCTCCTATTCTTTCCGGAACGGGTTGCGGGGCTATGTTTTTACGGGGTAACCGCCTGGTAAGGTCAGACCTGAAAAGCAAGTTCAGGTTTTTTACATGGTCAGTAAAAGCTTGTACATCTGATCCGCGAGGCAAAGCTATAATAGATACTGTTGCTTCCTGATGATGGCTGTTAAAAGCTTCAACCTTAGGTACATCATGTGTTTTTTTTAGTTTATTTGCAGGTTGATCAATTATTCTGTTACTGTTCACCTTGGCACCCTCGCCCTCCAGGTTGGCCACGTAAATATTGGCACCATCAGTTACTAAACCTGCCGGGTAAGCTCCGGTGGGAATAAAGCCTGTAATAACGCTTTCGTCTTTACCATTTGTTGCAGCATTTTTACCTAAACGAATAACAGCCACCGCGTTATCCAAACCATTAGATACATATAGCATGGTGCCTTTCGGACTAATAGCTAACCCGTTTGGCGAATCGCCTATAAATCCTTTATCCCCAACATCTAGTTTCACACTTATGGAATCTATTGTTTTAAGCGATTGGGTATTAATAACATATACATTGTCGCTATTGCCATTAGCTACATATACAAATTGCCTGTCGGGACTGGCAATAATAGCATTAGGATGTAAGCCAACTGGTATTTCCCGAATAAATTTCCCCGTCCGGGTATCAATCACAGATACAGTACCCTGACTGATTGCACCAGTACGATGATTAGTGAAGGCATGGCCGTAAGGCACTCCCGCTGTTTCCCTGCTTATGGTATCTGCCGGTACAACACCGCCCCAATTGGTTATAAAAGCCTGATTATTTACTATGCTCAACCCATATGGTGCCACACCAGTTTGCGCCGTCCATTTTACTTTACCATCGTTTAAATTAACCTTTAAAAACTGGTTATTGCCATTAAGCACTACATACAGATAGTCAATACCATTTTCTTGATTTACTGCTAACTCATTTGGCAACGCCAGCGGCGAATCACCTTCGGGTTTAAACTGTATTTGCTTTTTATAAAAAATGTGCTCCCCATCCCATTCTACCATCATCACACACGATTCATTGGCTTTTGCCGCGCTCCATAAAATATAGGTTTTGCCATATCTTTGCATCACCTGTATGCCCGAGTAGGTACTCATATAACCCTTAAAACGTTTTTCGTCATTAAAACTCCAACTTTGCAGTAAGGCTGAGTTCTTAGTATCTATAAAGGTTATACCATATCGGTCTTCAACAACCAGTACATTCTGGCCCGGAATAAGTTTACAATCTAAACTATGATTTTCGTATTTCGTGTCTCCAAAATAAACAGTATTACCAACGGGGTTAACTATGCGGTTATAAGGCATTATCAGCGGTGCCGCTTTGTTAATTAAGGTGCTGTCATCATAACCAACATGATAATCATTTTGATTACCCGAGGCCGAACTTTTTACACCAGGTAAACTGTGGCAGGCACCAAAAAGTACAACTGCCGATAGCATTAAAATAAAGACCCTGTTGCTCATAATAGAAGATTTGTATCGGTTAAAATTCATTTTCGCTCTTTATATTAGATAATTTACCTTTTTTATACAAGGTAAGCTCTTGCGATAAGTATTTAGTATTTTGTAAGGTAAGTTCCCGGGTATCCAATTCGCTCAGGTTTGGTTTACCAGCATTTACCCAGGCCGTGTACCAATAACTCGCGGTAGTTTTAATGGCTCCCCGCAGCTGCCGCTCAACCATACCGTTTAATTGGGCGTGATAGGCTCTCACATACCGATCGGTATGCACGGGTTCATTGTACATATTGTTTTTTATCTGGCTAAACGCGTCTTTTTCAAAAATCTGATCAGCATCAAATTTTTTTGTCAGGTCCCTATCTGCTTTTAACAAGGTATCAGCAGCTTTATTAGAGGCGATAACAATACGCCAGGTTTCTTTTTGTACATCATCAACATAGGTTGCCTGTCCAACATTGTAATTGTAGCCGTCCCCAAAAATCTCCGGCAAGTGTGATTCAAACATCGAATGTGCGCCTTTATGGTTTGTTAACGTACCGTTATGGTTAGCAGAGGCATGTAAAGGCATATAAGCGTCGCCAATATAATGACCTAAATCTGCCGCCAAAAACAAAATTTCATTTTTACGCTTATGCTTAAACGCATCTGTGAGCTTCACCATTACATCTTGTATATACCAGGGCAATTTCCCGTTAACAAAAAAAAAGGCCGAGCTGTATTTTGAATACGCTTGTATTGACGATTTTGGTACGCTATCTATATTGCCATAACGCTCCAAATGGATATGGTGCCGGGGAAATTCGGCGGAATCTTTGAGCACATACTTTCTAAGATCGGGCACATTAGCTTCGGTGGTGATAAAATCAATATGGTTAAAAAAAAATCGTTGCAGAGAACCGGGTAGGGCCATTACTGCAGCATGATTTATATGCTCATGCCCGTATTTACCCCATGATATAAGGGTAAAAGCCGTCGCGATAATAATAACAAATTTAACCCAATATATTTTTGACCTTTTAATGAGCATAATTTTCAATATTACTCAAAAGTATATAAAAGCATCCTCTTGCAGATTACCTTATCTTTAATTTACAAAACACAGGCAATAATATAAAAAAGGTAATTATCCTTTTGGGAAATGCTTTTGAATTGTGCTTAACAACTCCGCGGTTATTTTACCATTGGTTGCTACAACCTCGCGGGTATTAAACAGGTCTGCTCCGCCCGAAAAATTGGTTACCGTCCCACCTGCCTGCCTTACAATAACAATTCCGGCAGCCATATCGTACGAGTTAAGGTTATATTCGTAATAGCCATCAAACCTGCCGCATGCCGTATAAGCCAAATCTACCGCCGCAGAACCCAAGCGCCTCAAGCCGTGGCAACCGCGCATTAACTCGGCAAACAGGTCAATAAAAGCCTGCTGTTTTTCAAAGTTATAATACGGAAACCCAGTGGCTAGCAAAGTATCTGCAATTTTTAGGCTATTGGTAACTTTTATCTCTTTGCCATTAAGGTATGCCGGCGCGCCCTTCCAAGCGTAAAAGCATTCGTCCTGGTTAACTTCGTATACTACCCCTAATACAAGTTCATCATATTCCTGCAGGGCAATACTTACGGAGTACACCGGTAAGCCATGTATAAAGTTGGTTGTGCCATCCAGCGGATCAATGATCCAGGTATACCGTTCACCTATATTATTCTTAGTTTTCTCTTCGGTAATAAAACCAGCTTCGGGTATTAGTTTTTCCAGACGGGCAACTATCTGTAATTCAGCCTCTTTGTCCACATATGATACCAAGTCATTTAAACCCTTATGTTCAATGCTATCCGAATTAAACTTTTTACGCTCCTGGCGGATAAAATCGCCCACTTGTTTTGACAGTGCTATTACTTCTTTGGCTATGGCTTCGAGTTGCATCTTGAGATCTTAATGATAGGTTAAACGAAAAGAATTTATGTACAAAAAAACTGGCAAAAAACAAACTTAAAGCAGCCGCGGGCCTGGCTAACGGCGGATACATATTTAAATAATGGATCAGCAGTTTCAGAATGGCAAGATTGGCGAAAAAACCTACAACGGCTACTGATGCAAAACGCGTAAACTGCTTGGTTGGCGAAAGTTTTGATTCGGAAAAAACAAGGTACCTGGTAATTAAAAAATTGATAACCACGCCAATAAAAAACGAGATAGCCAATGCTACAATATCATTAGTTAACCTAATGCCGGCAATGTTGTAATATTTAGCTGTGAAAACATTATGATACAAAATATAGTAAGCCGTTATATCTGCAATAAAGCCCACCCCGGCAGAGAGCACAAACCTGATAACTTCATTTTTAATTGATAAGCGCGCGGTTTTTTGTGTATTGGTTATACTCATGCCGCATTTACATTGGCCACCCCCCTATTGCGTAAAGCATAAGATATAAGTGCTACACCACATATAAATAACACGGCAGATATGAGCTCTGCTTGTGTGAAGGATATCCCGGCAAGGTGATATTTAGTATTTACGCGTATCAATTCAATTAAGAAACGCTCAATGCCATTTAAAACCAGGTAAATACCGAACATTAAACCCGGTAGCTTAATTTTATGCCTTAAACGCCACAATACCACGAATAAAAGTATACAAACTACCGATTCATAAAAAGATGTTGGAAAAACAGGTACTTTTAGTTCGTAACAAAACTTACCTACGCAGTTAGTTAATGGATTATCATGATCGGAACCATTAACGTTATGCGGAAATTTAAATGCCCACATCCAATCGGGTGCCCAACTCAGCCAATGTGGTTTTGGTGCTGTATTATTAATACCCCAATCCCCATCACCGCTCATTTGGCAGCCTATACGGCCCAGGCCATAAGCAAGCATCATACCCGCGCCGCCAATATCAAGCATATGAATAGGTTTAATGCCATTTTTACTACCTACGTATAATACTGCAGCACCACCGCATATTAAACCACCATAAAATGTTAAACCGCTAAAGCCAATTAGCATACCAACAGGGTCGGCCATAAAGTCGGTCCAGTTCTCTAAAGCGTTAAATAATTTTGCGCCGGCAAAACCCCATACCGCAGCCCATAATAACATATTACCCATTAACTCGTAAGGGTGTACGGTTACCTGTACAGGTTTAGGTTCGGGTAATTGGTGTTTCTTTTTTTCGGAATATGCCCAGTAAGCAAATGCCACCGCCAAAATAACACCACCTATTATATTACCCTTTGCCGATAGCAGAAAACCCTGAGGGTCATCTACCAGTTCGCGGTAATGAAAAGCTGCATTTAATAGTTTAAACCCTATTAAAAATCCAAAAATTCCATTCAAAACAATTTCCGTCGGAGAGGCGGGCTCGCCTTCAATAACCGTTTTTTTAAAAGGGTGTATATATCCCAATTTTTCTATACGTTTTGCTTCCTGTTCAAACGCCCAATAGCCGCCCATAAATGCAATAGCTACAAAAAAGCCAAATGTTTGAATGGGTAAAAGCAGGTGCCAGCCCGTAAAATATTCTATTAATGAGGATATGGTAGGAAACATAGGTGATAATTTGGAGCGAATATAAAAATTAATGAGTCAATATTTCCTGGCACTCCGTTATTTCAACGTCACCATCTGGTGAAATTGCTGTTAACTGCACAGCCTTTAATTCATTAACCAACAGCGGGTCGTACTTAGCCTTTACTTTAACGTAATTGCGGGTAAAGCCATGCATGTAGCCATCTTTAATATCCCGTTCAAAAAGCACCATACCGTAATTACCTAATTGACGCTCATAAAACGCCCTTCGTTTTTTTTCAGATAAAATATGCAGCATTTTGCTCCTGTCGGCACGGGTTGAACCAGGTACCGGGTTTGGCATATCTGCTGCTAATGTATTTTCCCTTTCCGAGTAGGTGAAAACATGTAAGTAGGCTATATCCAAATCATTTAAAAAGTTATAAGTATCCACAAAGTCTTCTCTTGTTTCGTCAGGGAAGCCCACTATTACATCCACACCTATACAACAATCTGGCATTAGTTGTTTAATTTTCGCTACCCTATCGGCATACAGCTCACGTTTATAGCGCCGTCTCATCAACGACAGTATTTTATTGGAGCCCGATTGCAATGGGATATGAAAATGGGGTACAAATATTTTAGACGTAGCCACAAATTCAATAATCTCGTCAGTCAATAAATTAGGTTCTATTGATGATATGCGAATACGGTCAATCCCGTCCACTTCATCAAGTGCTTTTACAAGATCAAAAAACTTATCGTACCGCTGCCCATTGCGTATGCCAAAATCACCAAGGTTAACGCCTGTTAACACTATTTCTTTAACGCCTGTTGCAGCTATTTCTTTAGCTTGCGCGATAACACTTGCTATCGTATCACTCCGGCTGGAACCGCGTGCCAAAGGAATGGTACAGAATGTGCACGAATAATCGCAACCATCCTGAACTTTTAAGAAAGTACGGGTACGGTCGCCACCAAAAGAATAGGATGGGATAAATTCATTAGCTTCTGATATTGGCTGGTTATAAACCAATGCTTTAGGCCTTTTAGTAAGATCGGTTATATGCTCAACAATCTGAAATTTTTCTGCGGCACCTAAAACCATGTCCACACCCGGAATTTCGGCAATCTCCTGGGGCTTTAGTTGTGCATAACACCCTACGATAGTAATGTAAGCGCCTGGCGATATTTTAAGCGCTTCTTTAACAACACGCCTGCATTTTTTATCCGCGTTATCGGTTACAGAGCAGGTATTGATCACAAAAACATCAGGTTTGTCAATAAAATCGACCGTATCAAAACCCGCCTTATTAAAAAGCCTGCCAATGGCCGATGTTTCGGAATAGTTGAGTTTACAACCTAGTGTATAAAAAGCTACCTTCTTGTTCATTTTTATTGGCTTCAAAGATAATCATTTTTGGTATTGTTGCAGTTTGAATTTATTTATACCAAGACTCTTTGCCTGTAAGATACCTCCAATTTTTTCTTAAAATATAAATCCCTACAGCTGTAATTGGTATGGCGAAAAAAACAAGCATATCCCTATCGTATTCAACGATGGGTTACGCTTCCAAGTAATAAAAAAAGAAAGTATGCCAAATGAAAGCAAGGATATCCCAATTAAGTTTGTCACAATGCCAATAATTATTCCAATAAATATGACTATCCATTTCAGCATAATAAAAAAACTATTTATTAGGTGGCTTAAATGTATGAATAAGTTGTTTAAAATAATCTGCCGATCTGGCCAAGCCTTCTATTGTCACCGGATTTTTGTTTTAATTAACCGCTATACCTTAACTGATAAAGGCACGGCATTTGCATTATAAGGTTAAGGGGATTAGCCCAGGAATAAAAGATGATGTGCTCATGAAAAATATAACTTTTACTTTAACTGTTTTACTTACCCTTATTTCTGTTAGCTTAAGAGCCGGAAACATCGATTCGTTGCAAAAAAAGCTTGATACTGCTAAAAACGCCTGCTTAAAGGTTGACCTATATACCAATATTGCAGCTAACCTGATTCAGTTTAATATGCTCAAAACACATAATGTGAGTACTGCAGATGCGGGTAAAGCCATTGATTACGTACTAAAAGCTATACATATCAATTCTAAAAATGATGATACTTTAGCAATTCGCAATAATTTTGATTGCCTGGGTGCTGCCTACGCTATTCAAGGGAAATACACACAGGCTAAATGGTTTATTTTACAATCCAACTATATATCAAGGTACCGAAAAGATGCTCCGCATATCATATCTTCATTAATAGACCTCGCAAATATCAAAACTGAGATTAGAGACTATAAGCTAGCCAAAAAAGACCTTAACGAAGCCTTGGTACTTTCTAAACGTCAAAATGATATCCCACGACAAATAGAAGTTGAAAAAAGAATGGCTGCTTTTTATGATGAAAGCGGCAACATAAAAGCTGCTACCGCGATGGTGAGCCACTATACGTTTTTAACGGCTTACCTACAAAAAGCAAGGTTACAAAAATACATAACCCAACAAAAAGCCAAAGCTAAAAAACATACAACGCTACAGGCTAAACAAATATCAGCTTTGCAATATAAATCGGATGGTGACAACAAACCATTAATTCAAGAAACAATTTTAGTGTCAGTCAACTAATTATTCACTCCAACGGTAACTTTCGTTTTCTAAGCCTATCAAATCAATAACCCGGTTTACAACAGTTAGGGCTACATCTTCTACGTTTTGAGGTTTGCTATAAAATGACGGGACGGCCGGACAAATAATACCACCAGCTTCTGTAATCGTAACCATATTGCGGAGGTGGATAAGGTTAAATGGCGTATCTCGCGCTACAATTATGAGTTTACGCCTTTCTTTCAAAATAACATCAGCGGCACGCGTTGTTAAATCGTTAGATATACCCGACGCTATTCGGCCTAAAGTCCCCATAGAGCATGGAACAATTACCATCGTATCATACCGCGCCGAGCCTGATGCAAAGGGTGCCATAAAATCATTTTTATCATAAAAGTGAAAAGGATAATCGGCATACAACTCATTGTCAAGTTCCAGTTTCCATACCTGACGGGCATTATCAGACATAATAACGCCAATATCAGCTATTTGACTGTCCAGCAGCTGTATTTTATCAAACAAAAGCTTGGCATATATCGCACCACTGGCTCCGGTAACGGCAATAACAATTTTTTTTTTCATATCATATCAGCGGCAACAAAGCTATGGTAAAATACCTGCATAAAAAAAGGATCGAATATTACTATTCGACCCTACATCTACCTATGAAAAACATGCCCCTTAGAAGGGCATCACAAATATAAGAACACATTTTGGATAATTAAAGAAATTGTTAATAAATATTTACTTTAATGTTAGTAAAACCGAAAGTGTAATTTAAGTACCTTATTTACAATTAGTTATTGTTTAAAATTTTTATCGATGAGCGTTTGAATAATTCCATCCACCAAACCAATTTTAGGCACATACATGGTTTTTATAGCAGCCCATTTCATTAGGGTAATGTATATTTCGCAGGCAGGTATAATTACATCTGCCCTATCGTGATTTAAACCCAAAACATTAATTCTATCTTTTAATGAAAAAGAATCCAGGTAGTTATATAGTGCCTTTAATTTGGTAAAAGTAAGTGGAACATTATCTTTTTCTTCTGATAATTTGAATAACTTGTTAATATTCCCTCCCGTTCCTATCCCTATTATTGATTTATAGTTGCGTGTATGCTCTTTTATAAAATCGTGCATTTCGTTCCAGGTTTCTTCCTTATCCTGGTTATCTAATATCCTGATTGTACCAATATTAAAGGAGCGCGAAGCAACAATTTTATTCTCCGAAAAAATGGACAATTCCGTACTGCCGCCACCTACATCTATATACAAGTAGTTTTTATTTTTATCGAGTGTTTGCTCTATATGGCTCGAATAAATAATATTAGCTTCTTTTTGCCCGTTTATTATTTCAAGATCAATTTGAGTTTCGCTTTTTATTCTCTCCACTATCTGAGGCCCGTTTTTTGTTTCCCGCATGGCAGATGTAGCATATGCAAGATAATCGGTAACTTTATAAACATCCATCAGGTTTCTGAATGCCTGCATCGTTTTAACAAGTTCGTTAGCTTTTTTAACTGATATAAATTGATCCAAAAACGCATCGTCGCCCAAACGTAAAGGCACTCTGATCAAAGTATTCTTTTTGAAAGAAATTGTTTGTTCGTTTTCAATAATGTCAGCAATTAACAACCTTACGGCGTTTGATCCTATGTCGATGGCAGCGTATCTCAATTTTTAGTTTTTATATTTTAAATAATTATAAATATCTATCTGCGCCCTGGTTGGCGTTTTGTCTTTAGATTTCACGTACTTATTGTTGTTATGAACATTTAACTCGCGTGCCTTGGTGTTATCCTGTAATTGGATATCTACAATGTCCCTTATCTCTTTACGTAATTGTTCATCATATATCGGGAACCCAACCTCCACCCTACTATCCAGATTACGGCTTAAAAAATCCGCCGATGTTAAATAGATCAGCTCTTTACCTCCATTACAAAATATATGCACCCTGGCATGTTCCAGGTATTTATCTACAATGCTTATTACCTCAATATTTTCGCTATACCCTTTCATGCCACCAACCAGGCAACACATACCCCTTATAATTAATTTTATTTTTACTCCGGCATTACTTGACTGGTACAAACGTGCTATCATCTGTTCATCAGCCAAACTATTCATTTTCAATATCATATAAGCTGGCTTTCCTGCTTTGGCATTTTTTATCTCATTATCAATCATTCTGAAATAAGCCGGGCGCGAATCAACCGGAGAAACAATTAAAGCTTTTAAATCTTTAGGTACTGTGTTTTTTACGAGAGCTTTAAATATATTTACTAAATCGGCAGTTATCCGCTTATCGGCGGTAAGCAAACTATGATCAGCATAAATTAAAGCTGTTTTTTCATTAAAGTTCCCCGTTGATAAACAGGCGTAGTGAACTATTTTGCGCTTCTCTAACCTGGAAACGAGTATAATTTTAGAATGTACTTTATAACCCGATATCCCATAAATAACATTAACACCTTCTTCTGCAAGGCGCCGGCTCCAGGTAATATTGGCCTGTTCATCAAAACGTGCTTTTAACTCAACAAGGCAATTTACCGTTTTACCATTTTTTGCCGCGTTTATTAAGGCATGCACTACGCGGGAATTTTTTGCCAGGCGGTATAAGGTAACACTAATCTCTTTAACCTTGGGGTCTATTGCCGCCTCACGCAAAAAGTGAATAATATAATCGAACGACTGGTATGGTGTACTAACCAGGAAGTCCTTCTTGGCAATCATATTAATTAAGCTTTTACCAAACGAAAGCTCTGGCACAGGCAACAGCTCATATCTAGGATACTCAAGCTCTGCTTTGCCCACATTAGGAAAAACTATAAAATCTTTAAAATTATGATAACGGTTACCCGGAATTAAACTTTCCGAATTAACACCCATTTTAGTAATCAGATACGCAAGCATGTCCATGGGCATTTCTGTATCATACAACAACCGCATTGGTTTACCTTTTTTGCGCTTAAGTAAGCTTTTTGATAACGATTCAATAAACTTATCGCTTACTTCCTTATCCAGGTCAAGCTCGGCATCGCGGGTAAGCTGTATAGAAAAAGCCTCGATACTATCGTGTTCAAAAATGAAAAATATATCTTCAAGGCTGTATCTTATAATATCATCAACAAGGATAATAAAGCGGAGGTCGTTAGTTTGAGGTAAAACAATAAACCTGGGCAAACTCTCCGGAATCTCAATGAGCGCGAGCTTAGATTTATTATTTTTAGTTAGCTTCACAAAAAAGTATATACCTCTGTCGCGCAATTCGGGGAGAGGTTCCCCGCTGTTAAGCATAATAGGTACCAATGTGGCCAGTATATTTTCCCTGAAATAGTTTTTAACAAACACTCCGCGGCTAACATTCAGTTGTTTATCGTTAAGTATAAATATCCTTTCTTCGGCAAGTTGCTTAACTATGATGTTTTCATAGAGGTTATTGAATTTTCTTTCCTGTTTTACAACCAAATTTTTGATTTGATTGAGCAGTTTTTTAGGGTTATAACCCATAACTTCTTTAGCCTTCTCATTCAGATTAGCTAAACGGCTCAATGTAGCAACTCTAACCCTGTAAAACTCGTCCAGATTAGAAGAAAATATAGCCAGAAATTTTATACGGTCAATTAATGGGACTGTTGGATCGGCGGCCTCTTGCAAAACTCTATCGTTAAAATAGAGCCAACTGATCTCTCTGTTTATTAGTGGAATACGTTTAAGATCCATAAAATGAAAAAGTCCCCGACCATTACGCCCAGGACTACAAAAATGCTTATTTGTTTATTAATATAATGTTAAGTCTTAACCAACTTATTATTGATTAATTATTAAGGTTTTTTAGTTTTATCCTTTGGCGTAACACTCGTCGGTTTTACATCCGCTTTAGCTATACTACTGTCTGTAACCTTAGCAACTGTTTTTTTAACTTTTTTTGGAGTAGCAGGCAATATATTATCCACAATTTTACTATCACCAACCGCAGCAACTGGTTTCTCTTTTTTAACCACTACTTTCTCCACTTTCTTTTCGGCCGCCTTTGTTGCTTTTGCAATAACTTTTCCAACCTTTTCAACTTTTTTGGCAATATCCTTCTTTGGTGATATTACTGGTTTTTCCGCCTTTTTTATCGCTTTCTTTACAGGTTTTGTTTCAAGTTTTTCTTCTAAGCTTGCTTTTACATCTTTTATTTTGCGGTTAATTTTCTTAACAACAAATTTGCTTGCTTTTTTAACTTCACGTTTTAACTTTTCAGCATCATGTCCTAAATCAGTTAACGCTTGTAAAAACTTATCGGTTATACTGGTTTCCAGTTCTTTTTTTGCGCTTTTTTTGGTATCACTTTTCATGTAATATAATGGTTATATATGCTTTGTAAATAGTAATTAGGTGTAAACTGTTTTTTAATAATTTAAAAAAACAATAACTAATAGGTAAATTTACTTAATTAAATAATATTTAAGGTAAATTTAGCCCGAATAATTATAAATATTTATGCCATCATTTGATATAGTAAGTAAAATTGACGCTCAAACTTTAGACAACGCTATTAACAATGCTAAAAAGGAGATATTGAACCGGTATGATTTTCATGGTTCAAAAAGCACAATTGAGCTTGATAAAAAAACCAATGAAGTAACCGTAGTTACTGAAGATGATATGCGCCTAAAAGCCATTCAGGACTGTATAATCAGCAGGATGGTAAAACAATCACTTGATCCTAATGCACTTGATTTTGGGGAAGAACAATACGCATCGGGTAACATGATTAGAAAGAGCATTAAAATTAAAGAGGGTATTGATAAAGAAGCAGCAAAAAAAATAGTCAAAAAAATAAAAGACAGCGGGCTAAAAGTTCAGGCATCTATTATGGACGATCAGGTTAGGGTAACTGCAAAAAAAATAGACGATCTGCAGGCCGTTATCAGTTTATGCCGTACTGAAGATTTTGGACAGCCATTGCAATATATCAATATGCGGAATTAGAAAAAAATGGGATGCCATATTGCTACAACATCCCATCTAACTAAACCACTATTAAACTATTAATGCATCAACATTTTTTCTTTTTTTCCACCTCACTGCACCCAATAGCACTCAACTATAAAACATTAACTTAACTACTTATTTAATAGCTATTTCGCGGGTTTGAACTTTTGCTTCTTCTTTTTTAGCAATATCAAGTTTTAAAATACCGTCGGTATATTCGGCTTCAATTTTAGAATGATCAACCGTTTCGGGCAAAGTGAAAGTACGTACAAACGAATTATAGCTATACTCTTTTTTGCTATATCGCTTATCTGAATCTGTATGCTCTGTTGTTTTTTCGGCAGAGATGGTTAAAAGGTTCTTTTCAAGATTGATCTTGAAATCTTCTTTTTTCAAACCAGGAACCGCCAATTCAATATGAAACTGATTTTCGGTTTCGGCGATATTTACAGCAGGCACACGTGATACTAACCTGTCACCCAAAAAGGTATCATTTAAAATCGAATCAAATACATCGGTAAATAATGGGTTTAAAGCATTACCTTTTTGTCCGTTTGCAAATTTTACTAGTGTCATTTTTAAATCCTCCTATTTTTTTGTTTTTTATTAACTTCGTAGCTCATAACTCAATTGGTATACCATTGAGCAATAATTAACAAAAACAAGACACAATGTCTTGTTGATTTATTTTACACAGACACATTGACCGAATATGACTCCAGATATTGCCAATTTTAAATATAAAACAGTTATACACGTTCGCTTTTCAGACATGGACGCTTTTGGACACGTTAACAACGCGGTTTATTTAACATATTTTGAAATAGCCCGCTCCGACTATTGGCGAGAAATTGTAGGCTGGGATTGGAACGAAATAGGTATAATTTTAGGCCGCTCAGAAATTGATTACAAAAAACCTATCACACTTAATGATGAAATAGCATGCTATGTTCGTACATCGCGCGTAGGTAACAGTAGTTTTGATATTGAATATATTTTGGTAAAAATAAAAGATGGTAAAGAAGAAATTTGCACTACCGGAAAAACTGTTTGCATCAGCTATAATTACAAGGCATCAAAATCAAGCCCAATACCCACTATACAGCGCCAAAAAATGATCGACTACGATGAACCGAGATTGATTATGAATAGTAATTAGGTTTTAAATTTCAGGACGTTGGATATTAGTACCTGCTTAAAATATTTTCCCTGGGTTCAATATCCCATTTGGATCAAACACGGCTTTAATTCCGCGCATTAGATTTAAATTGATGCTTGGATATTTTATGTCCATAAATTCTTTTTGTACCAGCCCAATACCATGCTCGCCAGATATGGTGCCGCCTAAAGATACTGTAAGTTCAAAAATCTCTCTGATGCCATCCTTTAGTTTTGTATTCCAGTCTGCATCGCTCATACTGGCTTTAATAATATTGATATGTAAGTTACCATCGCCTGCATGGCCATAGCAAACAGAATCAAAACCGTATTTACTGCCAATTAATTTAACGCCATTTATTAAGGCCGGTAGTTCGGCACGCGGCACTACGGTATCTTCCTCCTTATAAACTGAATTTGATTTTACCGAAACTGCCATAGTGCGGCGCATATGCCATAATTCTTCTTTTTGTGTTGATGAATCGGCAAACAAAACATTCTTACAATCAAACGCCTCTAAAACGGCATTCACTTTTTCGCAATCAGTAAAAATCACATCTTGATTATTACCGTCAAGTTCTATTAATAAAAACGCGTTAATGCCATCTTTCAAATCAAAATTCAGGCCATCGTGTTGCATTACCCACTCCACCCCTTTTCGCTCCATAAATTCAAGTGCCGAAGGTATAATACCAGCCCTAAATATAGCCGAAACCGCACTACATGCCAGTTCATTTGTGGTAAATGAGGCCAGCATTAAAACATTTTGGGTGGGTTTTGGGATCAATTTCACCACTATTTTAGTAACTATGCCCAGCGTTCCCTCCGATCCTATCATCAATTGAGTAAGGTTATATCCCGAGGCGTATTTTAAAGTATTGGCCCCTGTCCATATAATTTCGCCGGTGGGTAAAACAACCTGTAAATTGAGCACATACTCTCTTATTGTACCATATTTAACTACACGTGGCCCTCCGGAACAATTAGACACGTTACCGCCGATAAAACAACTACCCTTACTAGCGGGGTCAACCGGGTAAAACAAGTCCTTTTCTTGTACGGCATCCATAAACACTTCCGTTATAACCCCGGGCTCAACGGTAGCTTGCAGGTTGCGCTCATCAATTTCAATAATGTTATTGAAATTTTCCATTGAAATTAATAGGCCACCGTTTACAGGCAAAGCACCTCCACTTAAACCAGTACCAGCACCCCGCGGAGTTACCGGAATAATATGCGCGCTACATAGTTTAAATAACCGGGCTATTTGTTCCGGGGTTTGCGGCCTTGCTACAACTTCCGGATAATATTGCAAGTCTTCAGTTTCATCGTGGCTGTATTTTTCTAAGGCCTCAATTTCAGTGTAAACGAATACTTCACCGATAATTTCACGGATTTGCTGTAAAATGTTAGTAGTTATTTTATTAAACTTCATCAGCCTTACGATAGGTAATTTCAATAAACGAGTAGCTAACTTGACCGGACAATGGCGGATTCAATTTTTTTATGCTGGCTGTGATATTTTCCACAAATGGGAAACAGGTTTTTATACGATCAATAATACCTTGCAAAACAGTTTCCAGCAACTTCCTGGTATGCTTCATTTCTGCATCAACTATTTGATATAACTGCTCATAATTAACAGTATGAACAATGTCATCATCATTAAAATGATGTTGCTGCAAAAATTCTACCTGTACATCAATTACAAAATGGCTGCCTATCACTTGCTCCTGGGCGTAAAAACCATGGTAAGCAAAAAACTTAACTTCTTTTAAAGCTACTGTAATCATTTGCCAAAGTTATAATACTGCCCTTAATAAGTAATATAAAAAACCATAATCCCGCACCAGAAAACGTTGAAGTATTTGGCGAGTACCTTATTAACAAAAATACACTTGAATTTAAGAATTTTGTTCGCTTAATGGATGCATGTATATAGCCGGGATGCCTTTTACATAATATTGCCACAATACAAGGCCACTGCTTATGATGATAATGTTTTTCATAATATACTGGCCAAGTAAGGTAAAATCATATGGCAGGTGCATAAAAGTTAAATGAGGAAACAGTAAAAAGGGCATAAAAGTACATGCCATATGTATAAACATCATGTTCAAAACAAATCTCATCCATTTACACATGATCAAAAACAAACCCAATGAACACTCCCATATGGCAAGTAAATCAATAGCCATATGATCAGGCAATAAACCAAATGTTAACTGGTGTATAGTTTGCGAAGCTATTTGTTCTGCCGGGCTGAACCCATAAAATAATTTAAGTACGCCAAACCATAAATAAATGATCCCTATACTTAACCTAAGTATGGTTAACGGATTTAATCTATTGTTTTTATTCTCGGTCATGGTTGTAATGCTTAGGTTTATAATCAATACTTTGAATGGGATTTCAAAGAAAGGTTTAGTCGGCAATGTAAAACTAAATATGTAATAAAACAAAAGCCGTCTTAAATTAATAAAACGGCTTCTTTTATAGAATAAAAATTTTTAGTTCCCTAATTCCGACATAAATTTTATGCGCATCAATTGTACTTCTTCGCGGGTATAATCATTAGGCCCAAGCTCAACCAAGGCATCATCAATAGAATCAATTTCGGCAGTTTTAAAATAATCAAAAACTTCGTCCTGGCGGTCTTCGTCTATCATTTCATCTATATAATAATTCAGGTTTAGTTTAGTTCCCGAGTTTACAATAGATTCTACTTCGCGCAGTATATCTTCGTAGGTTAACCCTTTGGAAGCCGCAATATCATCAAGTGCCAAATGACGGTCAATATTTTGAATGATATAAACTTTTAATGCTGATTTATTTGCCGCGCTTTTAATCACCATATCAATAGGGCGGTCAATTTCGTTCTCATCAACATACTTCTTGATCAGATCAATAAAAGGAGCTCCAAATTTAATCGCTTTACCTGCCCCAACACCCGATATTTGTTTCAACTCATCTATAGTGATGGGATAATGTGTACACATTTCCTCTAAAGACGGATCCTGAAAGATAACAAATGGAGGCAATCCTTTTTGTTTAGCTAACTTTTTTCGCTGATCTTTCAGCATTTGCAACAACAGGGTATCTAGCGCGCCTGAGCCACCGTGTTTACCATCTTCGCCATCGTCATCATCTGTTGATCCCATGGGCCGGTTCAGCACGTACCTAAGGCTATACGGGGCATCTATAAAAGCATTGCCCGATTTTGTTAAACGGAGCAAGCCATATTGGTCAATATCTTTTGAAAGAAAATTATTAAGCAGTGCCTGGCGCATTAACGATTGCCATAGGTTTTCACCTTCTTCTTTTCCAGAACCAAATTCGGTAAACAAATGGTGTTCATAATTATGTATCTGTGGGTTATCAACCCCCATCAAAACACTAATAATATGATGATCATCAAATTTTTCGCCCAATAGCTTAATTAAACTTAACGCCTTATGTAAGGGTGCTTCAGCGTCAAAAAATTGCTTTTGCGCGCAACAGTTATCGCACATATTATTGCACCCGGCATCATTAAAGTTTTCGCCAAAATAGTGCAGTATTTGCTTGCGCCTGCACACTGCAGATTCGGCATAGTCTATAACCTCTTTTAATATTTGAGTGCCAATTTCTCTTTCAGCTACAGGTTTATCTTTCATAAACTTTTGCAGCTTATCTACATCTTTTTCCGAGTAAAAAGCTAAACATAATCCTTCGCCACCATCCCGGCCCGCACGACCAGTTTCCTGGTAGTAGCCTTCCATACTCTTGGGTACATCGTGGTGAATTACGTAACGTACATCGGGCTTATCAATACCCATTCCAAACGCTATTGTGGCTACAATTACGTCTACATCTTCCATCAAAAACTTATCCTGGGTATCGGCACGTACTTTTGCATCAAGGCCGGCATGATATGGCAATGCCTTTACCCCATTTAGATTAAGTGCTTCTGCAACTTCTTCAACCTTTTTACGGCTCAGGCAATATATTATGCCCGATTTTCCCTGGTGCTGCTTAACAAACCTAACAATCTCCTTTAAAACATTCCTTTTTGCCCTAACCTCGTAATATAAATTACCTCTGTTAAAAGACGACTTATATATAGTGGAATTATTCATCTGCAGATTTTTCTGAATATCCTGCTGAACTTTTGGGGTTGCAGTAGCTGTTAAAGCGATAATGGGAATATTGTCGCCTATATTACTGATTACCTGCCTGATTTTTCTATATTCCGGCCTGAAATCATGCCCCCACTCCGATATACAATGGGCCTCATCAACCGCAACAAATGATATGTTATTTAAACGTAAAAAATCAATATTTTCTTGTTTAGTTAACGATTCCGGGGCAACATAAAGCAATTTGGTTTTTCCAGATAGTACATCTTCTTTAACTTTTGTAATTTCGTTCTTTGTTAATGACGAATTTAAAAAATGAGCTATACTATCTGATCCGCCAAAAGCCCGTAACTGATCAACCTGATTTTTCATTAATGCTATTAATGGCGATATTACAATCGCCATTCCATCAGTCATTAACGCAGGTAACTGGTAACACATCGATTTTCCCCCTCCAGTTGGCATGATAACAAATGTATCATTACCCGATAATATGTTTGTAATTATCGCTTCCTGCTCACCTTTGAAGTTATCAAAACCAAAAAAATTTTGAAGATTATCAAAAAGTGACTTCTTCGTCTCAATCATTATACTAAATTTATTCGAGATGTATGTAAAAAATAAAAGATCAAAATAACAAAAAAAACTAAAGAAATGACACTAAAAGTTTGTTTTTTTGTTAACTATGATATTGAGAGTATAATGTACGGATAATTTTGATATAAAATTGCATTTTTGTTGAAATAATTTTCATTATAAATATCAGTACTTTCAAAATTATTCTTCAATTTCACCATTTTTAAAATAGCAATAAATAAATATTCTACAAAAAATGAATAATAACTATTACGCCATTATTATGGCTGGTGGCATTGGGAGCCGCTTTTGGCCAATAAGCAGAACTTCGCATCCAAAACAATTTATTGATATTTTAGGAACCGGAAAAACACTTATACAACAAACCTATGATCGCTTTTTAAAGGTTTGCCCTAAAGAAAATATTTATGTTGTAACCAACGAAATATATACCGACCTGGTAAAGACTCAATTACCTAATATGGCCGACGGGCAAATATTAACAGAACCGGTAATGCGTAATACAGCGCCTTGCGTAGCTTATGGTTGCTTCAAGATTGAGAGCCTTAATCCTGACGCGGCAATAGTTGTTGCCCCATCAGATCATCTTATACTCGACGAAACAGCGTTTGTAAACACCATAATAAAATCATTAGAAACCGCTACGGCAAATAACTGCCTTATAACTTTAGGTATTAAACCATCGCGCCCGGATACTGGCTATGGATACATCCAGTTTACAGATCATATCTTAAACAATGATTTTCATAAAGTTAAAACATTTACAGAAAAACCCACTTTAGAAATAGCTAAAACGTTTATTCAAAGTGGTGATTTTTTATGGAACGCGGGAATATTTGTTTGGTCGGCCAAAGCTATATTGCAAGCCTTCCATAAGTACCTGCCCGAAATAAATGATATTTTTGCTGATGCTAAACCGGTTTATAACACCCAAAACGAAAAAAGCTACATACATGGGGCCTACCAGCAATGTACCAATATATCAATAGATTATGGTATAATGGAGAAGGCTGACAATGTATTTGTACTACCTTCTGAATTTGGATGGAGTGATTTGGGTACCTGGGCCTCTATATACCAGCTCGCCGAAAAAGATTATGTGGGTAATGCTGTTATCCCATCAGAGAAAGTGATTATGTACGATTCGTCAAATTGCATGGTTAACGTACCAGAGGGAAAACTGGTTATTTTAAAAGGACTGCATGACTTTATTGTAGTAGAATCAAACAACACTCTTTTGATCTGCCCGCGCGAAGACGAACAAAACGTAAAAAAAGTAGTAGCCGACGTAAAACAAAAGTTTGGAACGAAATATATTTAGTTGTTATTTACTGGTTTTGAGTTGGGTATTTATGCCACAACTCAAAACCAGTAAATCTCATTAAAACTTACCCTCTTCGCTGCCTTATCGCTTCAAACAAAATAACACCAGTGGAAACTGATACGTTAAGTGATTCAATTTCGCCGAACATGGGTATTTTAGCTAAATGGTCAGAAATACGGATCAACTCATTACTAATACCTTCATCTTCAGAACCCATAATAATAACCGTAGGCGCAGTATAATCGGGCGTGTAAATAAAATCGTTGGTTTTTTCTGTACAACATACAAGTTGCAAGCCCGAGGCCTGCAAAAACTTAGCAGTTTGCAATAAGCTGGTTTCGCGGCATACAGGTATTTTATACAATGCCCCCGCTGATGTTTTGATAGCATCGGCATTAATCTGTGCGGAACCTTTTGCAGGCACTATTATCGCGTGTACACCTGCGCATTCGGCAGTACGTGCAATAGCACCTATATTTCGCACATCCGTAATCCCGTCCAAAATTAATATCAAAGGCACTTCACCTTTTTCAAATATCATAGGCACCACATCCTCTATCTTATAATAGGTTATTGGCGATATAATTGCGATAATGCCCTGGTGATTTTTAGTGGTAACTCTATTGAGCTTTTCAATAGGCACCTGCTGCGATTCTATTTTGTATTGATTTAACAAACTTTTCAATTCAAAAAACAATTCGCCGCCTAAACCACGTTGTACTAAAAGTGATTCTATTTCTTTACCCGACCTAATAGCTTCTATCACAGCACGTATACCAAAAACCATTTGATTATTCTCTCTGCTTTCTCTTTTGGGATACTGATTAAAACTCATTTTTTACTGCTAAATTAGTTGTCAAAAGTAGCCATATTTATTGGTTTGCGCTCTATTATAACCAAACTGGTTTTTTGTTAAGCCAAAATAATTCACAACTTAAAACTTTATCCACACCCATATTAACCTATTGTGTATCAAGCATCATTTATTTTTACTAACATTTAATTAACAAGTACTGTTAATTAAAATATGTTCTAAAAATGTCATTTTCAGCATATTTCTTTTTAGGCAAATACACTATGTTAGTGAATCCGATTATATTTTGTATATTTTTGTATTGATGATTTTTGAGAACGATAACCAAGCCAGCAAACCTAACATTTCTACCGATCGGCGCAACAGATTCAGTAACAATACGCCAAGTGGTATGGGTAAATTACCTCCACAGGCTATTGATCTGGAGGAAGCCGTTTTGGGAGCATTAATGCTTGAGAAGGATGCGCTTTCTTCGGTTATTGATATCTTAAAACCAGAAGTTTTCTATCGGGATAGCCACCAAAAAATATTTCAGGCAATACGTACCCTTTTCGAAAAAACATCGCCTGTTGATATATTAACAGTAACTGCCCAGCTGCGCTTACAGGGCGAGCTGGAAATGATAGGCGGTGCGTATTACATTACCGAATTAACTAATCGGGTGGCCTCAGCAGCTAATATTGAGTATCACTCCCGTATCATTATCCAAAAATACTTACAGCGTGAACTCATCAGAATATCAACAGAAGTAATTCAGAGTGCTTATGAAGACACCACCGACGTACTTGATTTACTAGATAAAGCAGAAAAAAATCTCTTTGATATTGCGCAAAATAATCTTCGTCGCGATTCCAGAAAGATGGATGATATATTGCATGAAACACTAAAAGAAATTGAAGCCTTAAGAGATAAAAAGGATGGTTTAACGGGTGTTGCTTCGGGATTTACAGAACTGGACAGAATGACCTCGGGCTGGCAAAAATCAGACCTTGTGATTATCGCTGCCCGCCCCGCAATGGGTAAAACGGCTTTTGTTTTAACCTGTGCCCGTAACGCGGCGGTCGACTTTAATCGCCCGGTAGTTGTTTTTTCGCTCGAAATGTCATCAGTACAATTAGTGAACCGTTTAATATCCGGCGAAACACATATTGAGCAAGAAAAGATACGGAAAGGCCGTTTGGAAGATTGGGAATGGGAACAGATCCACTCCAAAGTGGGCAGGCTGGAGCAAGCGCCATTAATTATTGATGATACCCCTGCACTTAATATATTTGAGTTTAGAGCTAAATGCCGGAGATTAAAATCACAGCATGATATACAGTTGATTATTATTGACTATCTGCAACTGATGCATGGTAAGGCTGATGGTAAAAATGGCAATCGGGAGCAGGAAATTGGTAGTATCTCGCGTGCATTAAAGTCGGTAGCTAAAGAGTTGAATGTTCCGGTTATAGCGTTATCGCAATTAAGCCGGGCAGTTGAAAGCAGGCCGGGCGGTTCAAAACGGCCAATGCTATCAGATTTAAGGGAGTCGGGCTCTATCGAGCAAGATGCGGATATGGTACTGTTCCTTTACAGGCCAGAATATTATGGCCTTGAATTTGATGAAGATAACAACCCCACCCAAGGTGTAGGCGAAGTAATTATTGCCAAACACCGTAATGGCGAAACCGGCCGGGTACGACTGAAATTTGTAGGTAAATATGTGAAATTTACCGATCTGGATGAAGGCATGGACAGCTTTCCATCAGGCGGTCAATCTGCCAGCCCGTTTGCAGGGTTAACCCCTTCTCAGGATTTTGAAAAACCCAGTAACTTTATCATTCGCCCTTCTAAAATGAATGATGATGAGGATGCTCCGTTTTAAAGCTGAGAATCGGCAATAGAGCGTAATAAATGATAGTTATTGAAATATTGCATATTACTTGCATAATTTTGCCCCTAAAATCATTAACAATTTACTAAAATATCAACCCTAACACAACACCTGCCACAATAACCACAGGTGTTTTAATTTTGGTGAACTTCAGAATAAGGAAGGTAGCTACAATAATTGCATTAGCTAATAGGTTTATACCCACAGGGCGTATCATTAACAAAAACGCGGTAGCCATAAAACCAACCGCGACGGCGTTAATACCACTCAAAGAATTTTTTATTCGTGTTATTTTTTTTAGGTCTTCCCAAAATGGAACGATAAACAATATTAATATCATTCCGGGAAGGTTAACGCCTATAACGGCAACAATGCTACCTATAACTTGGCCGCCAATGCTATAACCTTTGTTACCCATAGCTACTCCTCCCAAAAACGAAGTAAATGAGAACGTAGGCCCGGGCAATGCTTGCTGCAAAGCGTAGCCTGATAAAAATTCTGTGTTGGAGAGATAATGTTTTACTTCAACAAACTCCGTATACATTAAAGGTATCAATACCTGGCCCCCCCCAAATATGAGTATTCCGTTACGGTAAAAATTTTCAAATAAACGGATAGGTAAACTGAAAGGCGATGTTCTATTTATTAAAGCACCTAAGGCAGCAAAAAGTAACAATATACCTATAAAATAAGCAACTTTATTAGGGTTTACATTAGAGAACAGATTAACCCTGAGTTCGTTTTCATGAGGCTGGGTCTCTAATGCAGAAGATAAAATGCCGCCCATCATAACCAAAATAGGGAACGCGTAAGGGTTTTGCAGAATAAGGGTAACTATTAATGAGCCTATGGCTAACATAGTGCTTACCC
>JANXTT010000094.1 GCA_025352225.1 Mucilaginibacter sp.
AAATATTTTTTTTAAAAAAAAGTTGCAAAATTACGAAAAAAAATTTGTGTATTCAAAAACTTATTTTTAGATTTGTTTCAACAATAAACCAAACTTTATAATAATTAAATCACATCATCATGAAAAAGATCATCATCATCGCCCTCGCAATAATTACTACCGGTTTAGTTTCTTGCTCTAAAGATAGCAGTGTAAAACCTGCCACTGTTCAAAAACACAATACTACTACCGCAATTGGCCCAGGTGATTTAACTTATGAAGACTAATTAATAAATATTGCAATAATTCTATAACACCTATTATGAAAAAGATCATCATCATCGCCCTTACAATAATTACTACTGGTTTAGTTTCTTGCTCTAAAGAAAGTAGTGTAAAACCTGCCGCTGTTCAAAAACACAATACTACTATTGCAATTGGCCCGGGCGATTTAACTTATGAAGACTAATTAAGTACGCTTTTCGATAAAAATAGCTAACAATCGCTATAATCACAAGCATAGCATATGTTATTATAGGTATATTAAAAAAGCGTTTAAATTATTAGGTTTGATTTAATACGCAATTTATATACTATTTGATTCAAAGACACATACTAATAATGCAGTTTTTTAAATCTATATTAAATATAGTGTTGATTTTCTTCGTTGTACTGCAATAATAATTCCACAGTAATTGTTCTTTCTTTAGTAGAAGTTTAAACTATATATTTGCCTCAAAATTTACATCATGCAAATGATAAAACAATATATTGAGCAAAATAAAGAGCGATTATTAGATGAACTTTTTGATTTACTAAGATTCCCCTCCATTAGTGCCGATCCAAAGTATAACAAATCAATATTGCAAACAGCTGATTTTGTGGCTAATAAACTAACAAAAGCTGGGGCAGATGATGTTGAAATATGCATTACGCCCGGTTATCCAATTGTTTATGGTCAAAAAATAATTGATGATAAACTACCAACTGTTTTAGTTTATGGACATTACGATGTTCAACCGCCGGACCCACTTGAACTGTGGGAAACACCTCCATTTGAACCAACTATACGCGACGGTAAAATATATGCCCGTGGTGCCTGTGATGATAAGGGCCAGTTTTATATGCATATAAAAGCTTTCGAATTAATGATGCAAACCAATTCCCTTCCGTGCAACATTAAATTCATGATTGAAGGCGAAGAGGAAATAGGATCGTCAAACCTGAGTAATTTTGTTAAAAACAATATTTCTCGCTTAAAAGCTGACGTGGTGTTGATATCTGATACCTCTATGCTGAGTATGGAGCACCCTTCATTAGAAACTGGTTTACGGGGGCTATCCTATCTGGAAGTTGAAGTTATAGGGCCAAACCGCGATTTGCATTCTGGAGTTTATGGTGGTGCGGTGGCTAACCCTGCAACTATTTTGGCTAAAATGATAGCCTCAATGCATGATGAGGATAACCATATCACTATTCCGGGTTTTTATGATGATGTGCTGGAATTAAGCCCTCAGGAACGACAAGCTTTAAACGAGGCTCCTTTTAACGAAGAGGAATATAAACAAGACCTCGGCCTAAATGAACTTTGGGGTGAAAATGGTTATACAACTATTGAACGTACCGGCACTCGCCCTACACTTGAGGTAAACGGAATTTGGGGGGGGTATATTGGCGAGGGTGCAAAAACTGTTCTACCGTCAAAAGCCAGTGCCAAAATTTCTATGCGGTTGGTGCCTAATCAAAGTTCAGAAAAAATCACACAGTTATTTACAGCCCACTTTATAAAAATAGCTCCCCCGTATGTAAAAGTAAAAGTTACCCCCCATCATGGCGGCGAACCAGTAGTTACCCCAACAGATAGTGTAGCTTTCAGAGCAGCTGAAAAAGCAATTGAAGTATCTTTCGGTAAAAAACCTATCCCTACACGTGGTGGTGGCAGTATACCTATTGTTGCATTATTTGAGGAGATTTTAGGAATAAAAACCGTTTTAATGGGTTTTGGTTTAGATAGTGATGCCCTGCACTCCCCTAACGAAAAATATGATATCTTTAATTATTATAAAGGCATCGAAACCATTCCTTTATTTCACAAATACTTTGCAGAATTGAGTATAAAGGGTTAACTAAAATAACTAATTTAGCGCACTAATAATATTAAAGCTTTAGCGATTTGCTTTTAGCTTTCAGCTTGAATAATGGATATATCTGTTGTAATCCCGCTATATAACGAAGTAGAATCATTACCTGAACTTACCTCATGGATAAATAAGGTAATGATCGAAAACCGTTTTTCATACGAAATTATTTTGGTAGATGATGGCAGTAACGACGGATCCTGGGAAATGATACGTAAGTTAAGCCAGGCCAATCAATTTATTGAAGGCATCCGATTTCGGCGCAACTATGGTAAATCAGCCGCTTTAAATGTTGGATTTGCTGCAGCCGAAGGCAACGTAGTAATTACAATGGATGCTGACCTACAAGATAGTCCGGATGAAATACCAGAACTTTATCGTCGAATAACAGAAGAAAAATATGACTTGATCTCTGGCTGGAAAGCAAAACGGCACGATCCAATCAGTAAAACGGTACCTACAAAACTATTTAATACCGTAACCCGAAGAATGTCAGGCATACACAACCTTCATGATTTCAATTGCGGTTTAAAAGCTTATCGTAAAGCGGTGGTTAAAAACATTGAAGTATACGGCGAAATGCACCGTTATATACCAGTTTTAGCTAAATGGGCCGGTTTTACCAAAATAGGAGAACAAATAGTGGAACACCATCCGCGAAAATATGGTGTTACCAAGTTTGGGATGATCCGTTTTATTAATGGTTTTTTAGACCTCTTATCGATATTCTTTGTCGGTAAATTTGCTAAGCGCCCAATGCACTTTTTTGGCAGTATGGGTGTGTTAAGTTTTTTGACTGGTTTTGTAAGTATTATATGGATTATTTCTGAAAAGCTTTATCACATCAATGTGTTACACGATGACAACTATCGGGACGCTACCGAAAACCCACTGTTCTATATTGCCTTAGTAGCTATAATTGTAGGCTTTCAATTATTTTTGACTGGTTTTGTGGCAGAGCTAGTATCCCGAAATGCTCCGGAAAGAAATAATTACCAGATAGACGAAAAAATTTAATGAATATTCTAATTGTATTTTTGAGTATTATACGTTAAATTGATTTGCACATACACTCTTTGCACATTCGCTCATTTATAATTTGCATACTTAGTACATGTTTTTTTCCATCATTATACCGCTTTATAACAGGCCACAGGAAATAAAAGAATTACTGGAAACCCTTACCATGCAAACCTATACTCAGTTTGAGGTTTTAATTATCGAAGATGGTTCTGTAAATGATGCAAAGGCCATAGTAGAAACCTTTAATAACAAGCTGGACATTAGTTATTATCAAAAGCCAAATGGAGGACAAGGGTTTGCACGTAACTATGGCTTTGAACGTGCCAAGGGAGACTATTTTATTGTGTTTGATTCTGATTGCCTGATACCCGAGCACTATTTAAATACCGTAAAAAATTATCTATATACTCATCATCTGGGTGCTTATGGTGGCCCGGATGGTGCCCATGCCTCCTTTACCCCTATCCAAAGAGCAATAAGTTACAGCATGACATCGCCTTTCACTACAGGCGGTATTCGTGGCAATAAAAAAGGCATAGGGCAATTTCATCCCCGTAGCTTTAACATGGGCATATCACGCCACGTTTGGGAAAAAACAGGGGGCTTTATCATCACCCGTCTTGGCGAAGATATTGAACTAAGTATCCGCATACATAAAATGGGGTTTACCATAGGGCTAATTCCTGATGCCATTGTATATCATAAACGACGCACCGATTTTATAAGATTTTTTAAACAAATACATTTCTTTGGCCGGTCTCGAATCAATATTTATAAATTTTTCCCTTCAGAATTAAAACTGGTGCATTTTTTCCCGGCTTTTGTTACTTTAGGTTTGATGTTTATGGTTTTAATTAATATATTTAAGTGCCAATTTGCAACGCTTTTTAATTTCTTGCTGGCTGTTTACATTTTGTTGATATTTTTTCACTCATGGTTTAAAAACAAATCAGCAAAAATTGCATTTTTGAGCATCATTGCTGCATTTATTCAGTTAACCGCTTATGGGTTGGGGTTTATGGAAGATTTGTGGAAAAGAGTAATAATTAATCATAATAATTCAAATGTATAAACCATTTTCCGTTGCTAAAGGAATTATTGGAAAACACCTAAAAACACTTTTCAATGAAATATCTGCCGATCTGAAATTTATTTTCGAAGCGCTTTTAACTTCATGGACAATTCTTCGTAAAAATTTTGGAGTAATAATCATATACTCTGTTTTATCAGGCATTATATTTTTTATACTAGCATTGCTAACCGGTTTAATAAACCTGGATAAAGAATACATCACACCTTTAATCCTCTTCTTTTCCATACTATTTATACAGACTTACACAACTTTGGGATTATATAAATTACTATTTACGTTGATTGATAGTGAATACTACGAATTTGAATTGAAACAAATGATACCAGATATTGGCATGGTTGTTAGTTTCATTACATTAAGCTTAATATCCGCTTTTGTAATTCCCGGTTATAATATATTTATATTGGGCCGGTTACTAAAACATCATGAAACGATCAGAGAGATATTTAAAATTTCCGAATTAGTTATAATGATATACCTCCTGTTACGCTACATGTTTTGTATATCATTTATAGTAGACGATTCATCAGGGCCCCTAGAGTCATTAAGGCAAAGCTTCCATCTTACTAAATCCAATATATTTAAGATTATCCTTTTGCTGGCTTTTTTCATAATTATTATAGCCGTTCCAATTTATAGCGTGTTATACTTGCATTTTGTGCTACCCGGCCTTACAATAATTATAATATACCCTTATATAAACATTGTTTTGGTGGTTATGTATAGAAAGCTGGTTCATGATGCCAATGGAGTTGATGATATTATTGTTGAAACGATTTAGCTATGGGATTAAAAACTGCGTTGAGCAAACCTTTTGCCGCATTTGTTAATATCAGCCTCAACAGGCTCCGCAAAAATGCAGTTGAATTACAACAAAAAGTATTTTTTAAGCTTTTAAACCAAGCCAAAAATACATCTTTTGGCAAGGATCACAATTTTAGCGGGATTGACAGTTACGAAAAATTCAAAAAAAATGTCCCTATTTGCGATTACGAAGATTTAAGGCCTTATATAGAACGCATTGTTAATGGCGAAGACAATGTGTTATGGCCGGGAAAGCCTGTATATCTGGCTAAAACATCCGGTACTACGTCAGGCATCAAATATATTCCTATTTCTAAACAAAGCATGCCAGAGCATATTAAAGCAGCCCGCAATGCTTTGTTAAGTTACGTTTTTGAAACAGGCAAAACGGGCTTTATAGACGGGGGTATGATTTTTTTACAAGGTAGCCCTATCCTGTCCGAAAAACATGGCGTTAAAACCGGGCGTTTATCAGGTATCGTGGCTCACCATGTTCCTCAATATTTACAAAAAAACCGCAAGCCAAGTTACCAGGTAAATTGCATTGAAGATTGGGAAGAAAAGGTAGATGCAATTGTAAACGAAACTATTACAGAAGATATGCGCTTGATATCAGGCATCCCGCCCTGGTGTCAGATGTATTTTGACAGGCTATCCGCAAAAGCGGGAGGAAAAAAGATCAAAGATATATTTCCAAACTTTAAATTATTTGTATATGGGGGAGTTAACTATGAACCCTACAGGGCAAAAATTGAAGATTGCATAGGCTTTGCCATTGATTCTATAGAAACCTACCCGGCATCAGAAGGGTTTATTGCTTTCCAGGATTCACAAAAAGATAACGGCCTGCTTTTAATGGCGAACGCTGGAATATTTTATGAATTTATTCCTGTAGATGAATACTATAATGAAAATCCAACACGCTTAAGCTTAAAAGACGTTGAACTAGGGGTAAATTATGCACTAATATTAAATACAAATGCAGGTTTATGGGGGTATAGCATTGGGGATACAATAAAGTTCGTCTCCAAAAATCCATATAAAATTATCGTTACCGGTCGGATTAAACATTATATATCTGCATTTGGAGAACATGTGATAGGCGAGGAAGTAGAACATGCACTAATGAGCGTATCCCATGCAGAAGGAATTGAAATAACAGAGTTTACAGTTGCACCACAGGTAAACCCGCCCAAAGGCGAATTACCTTATCATGAATGGTTCATCGAGTTTACAAAAAAGCCTGACAATATTGAGGAATTTACTTTAAAAGTGGACAAACAACTTCAGAAAAAAAACATTTACTATTTTGATCTGATAAAAGGGAATATTTTACAACCGTTAAAAATCAGGAGCCTTAAAAAAGACGCTTTTATTGATTATATGCGCTCAAAGGGCAAATTAGGCGGCCAAAATAAAGTACCCCGCCTGGCAAACGACAGAAAAATAGCCGATGAAATGCTATTTTATATTATTAAAAAATAACAAATTGGTAAAAGAGTAATACTTTTACAATTATTCCAATAAAGTAGTCTGACCTCAGTGGAAATTTAAATGCGTCAAGAAGATCATAAAGTGAAAAATATAGCCATCCTGGGTTCAACAGGAAGTATTGGTACGCAGGCATTGGAAGTAATAAGGGAAAATCCCGACTTATTCAAAGCATACGTACTAACAGCTAATTTGAATTCAGCCTTGCTAATTGCCCAGGCCATACTATTTTTACCGACATATGTAATTATTGCTGACGAAAGCAAATACCAATATGTTAAAAATGAACTTGCCCATTTACCTGTTATGGTTATGACCGGCCATGCTGCCATAACTGAAATTGTTACCAGTGCCGAAATAGATATTGTTTTAACAGCAATGGTTGGCTTTGCCGGATTGAAACCTACTATTGCCGCAATCAAAGCAGGCAAAACCATTGCACTCGCTAATAAAGAAACATTAGTAGTGGCTGGCGGTCTTATAACAGATCTGGCCAAACAATACAATGCCAAAATATTACCTGTTGACTCAGAGCACTCAGCTATATTTCAATGCCTTGCAGGAGAAGAAACAAACCCAATTGAAAAAATTATTTTAACAGCATCAGGTGGCCCTTTCAGGGGGAAAACTTTAGATTATTTAGCGAGCGTTACCAGAGCGGATGCTTTAAAGCACCCGAATTGGATAATGGGTGCTAAAATAACTGTCGATTCGGCATCGTTAATGAACAAGGGGCTTGAAGTTATAGAAGCTAAATGGTTATTTGACATTACTGCTGATCAAATTGAAGTAGTTGTACACCCACAATCTATCATCCACTCTATGGTGCAATTTGAGGATGGCTCAATCAAAGCACAAATGGGTTTACCGGACATGAAACTACCGATACAATATGCATTTGGTTATCCCAAAAGGATAAAAAATACATTCAAAAGATTTAATTTTATTGAACAGGCAAACTTAACGTTTGAAAAGCCAGACCTAAAAACTTTCCGTAATTTAGCCCTGGCGTTTGATGCATTAAATAAAGGCGGAAACATGCCATGTATTATGAATGCGGCTAATGAGGTTGCTGTAGCCGGCTTTCTTAATGGCAGTGTAACCTTTTTAGGTATTAGCAATCTAATTGAAACCTGTATGCACAAAATACGTTTTATAGAAAAACCTATGCTTGACGATTATTTGAATACTGATAAAGAAACCCGCATATTAGCGCAAAATTTAATTAAACAAACGCCATTGGCGATAATAACAATTTAAAATAAGGATGAGTGTAGTTATAATGGTAGTCCAGTTGTTACTGGGCCTTTCAATTTTGGTGATATTACATGAGTTAGGCCACTTTTTAGCGGCTAGAGCTTTTGGTATTAAAGTAGAAAAGTTTTATTTGTTTTTTGACGCCTGGAATATTAGCCTGGTTAAATTTAACTATAAAGGCGTTGAATATGGTATAGGTTGGTTACCGTTAGGTGGGTATGTAAAAATTGCCGGTATGATTGACGAATCAATGGATACCGAGCAAATGGCCGGGCCACCGCAACCCTGGGAATTTCGCTCAAAACCTGCATGGCAACGTTTAATTGTTATGCTAGGTGGGATTTTTGTAAATATTGTTTTAGGCATTTTTATATTTTGGATGCTTACATTAAAATATGGTGAGAGTTATATACCTAATGACAGTGTTAAATATGGAATTGCACCGGGTAAAATTGGATTAAAAATTGGATTAAAAGCCGGTGATAAAATAACCGAAATCAATGGTAAACCTATTCAACGTTTTGATGAGTTAATTAGCTCTAAAGTATTAATGGGTAATACCCGGCTAACCGTGTTACGAAATAATCAAACTATTTCTGTAACAGTACCAGCCAATATTTTAAACGACCTATCTGATTATGGCATTGGGGAGTTTATTACCTTAAGATCTAAATTCAGGGTAGATTCAGTTGTACCAAACAGTAATGCGTTTAAAGCTGGTTTGCTTAAAAACGATAGTATTGTTGCTGTTAACAGTTACCCTATTCAATTTTTCGATCAGTTTCAAAATCAGATAAAACAGAATATAGGTAAACCAGTCAGCTTATCTATAAAAAGAAATGGAACTACACAAAATTTAACTGCTCAGGTTACAAGCGATGGTACGCTTGGATTTGTAAGAGATAGAGACGATATACCCCAAGAGAAGAAAATAACTTATGGAATCTTAGGAGCCCTTCCGATCGGTGCTAATAATGCGTGGGTAAATTTTACTGACAATGCAAAAGGTTTAAGTAAAGTATTTAAGGGTGAAGTAAAAGCTACAAAAGCCTTTGCAGGCCCTGTCGGCATAGCACGAATGTTTGGTGGAGTTATAGAAGGGCCAAAGTTTTGGAGATTGGTTGGACTATTATCAATGGCCCTCGCTTTTATGAACTTAATGCCAATACCTGTACTTGATGGCGGCCATACTATGTTTTTACTTATTGAAATGGTTAAAGGAAGGCCGTTAAGCGATAAATTTATGGAACGCGCGCAGATAGTAGGTTTTGTAATGATAGTAGCTCTGATGGTATTTATTTACGGATCTGAGATCTTTAAATATTGGCCTAAATAATTCCTTTTAGCCTAAATATCATTTGGATTGAAAAGATCGTTGGGTTTTGCAACATAGGTAAACTTACTCCGTAATGATGAATTATTTTGAATTCTATAATATACCTGAGTCATTTATAATTGACCAGGCAGCGTTAAAAATTAAATTTTATGAGCTAAGCAAACGCTATCATCCCGATTTTTACGCGAATGAAGATGAAGCCAAACAGCAAGAGATACTGGAACTATCCACCGTTAATAACAAAGCCTTCCAGGTGCTCTCTACCCCTTCTAAACTAATAGAATATATTTTACAACAGCATAACTTACTGTTAGACGGTGATAAGCATCAATTAGACCCTGATTTTTTAATGGAGATGATGGATATTAACGAAGCACTGATGGAAGTGGAAGATAATAGTGCATTAAATAAGATAAAAACTCAATTAATTGATATTGAAAAACAATTAAATGACGCATTACAAGCGCATATAGCTGAATATGAAATACATAACACAGCAACATTACAAAAAGCATTGGTAGGTATAAAAGATATTTACCTTAGGCAGAAATATTTATTGCGAATTAAGGATTCTTTAAATACATTTGCAGCCCGATTCTAAACAACCTAATACGTTGCAAAATCAAATGCCCAGCTGGCGGAATTGGTAGACGCGCTGGTCTCAAACACCTGTGGGAAACCGTGCCGGTTCGACTCCGGCGCTGGGTACAAACCCTCTTTACATTGCGTAGAGAGGGTTTGTCGTTTTTAGTAAATATTTAATGTGGCTTTGCCGCTCGGAAATCATTGTTTTGGGTTCGATATACGGTAAGTATAATTCTTTTAAGTATACCGTTTTTGTATTTCACGATAAAGTCTTTACAAATGCCAAATTGAAGCCTAAAAGATCAGTTTTGGGTGGGGGGATTCTTCTTAGATCTAATTTCAAGCTTATATCCCTTGCCGCGTATAACAACGATGTTGATATTGGGATCAAATTCCAATTTTTTTCTAAGTTTTGATATGAACATATCCAGACTAATACGCTCACGCCCATTCAGCCGCTTGTTGTGCAGAACGACCTGTCGCTGGGGCCGCTTTCGACGTTCCCGGTTACGTTCGACG
>JANXTT010000101.1 GCA_025352225.1 Mucilaginibacter sp.
TTACAACCAGCGATTGCTTTTCATTGAAAGTATTAAAGGCAGTATATTTTACCTCTATGATATCATCCCGGCATATTTTAATTTTCATTGCGCCTTTAATACTTTCAATGAAAAGCAATCGCTGGTTGTAAATAATAAATGGTTAACTAAACCCGGTTTTAAAGTTACAGACACAGCCACCATTTTAACAAACACCGATGCTTTTGTAATGCCCGTGTTTACAGCAGCGGCACGCAGTATTTGCGGTATGCAGTGCTAAAATTTACGTTAAAGGGCAAGGCATTGCAGCTTACCGTTTATAAAAACATAGCACTATCAAAAATGCCTCAGTATAAAGACTATTTGTTTTTACCTTTTACCGATGATACCAATGGCATAACCAGCTACGCAGGCGGCCGGTATATTGACCTGCGCGATGGTGATTTTAACAACAACACGTTAGTGCTCGATTTTAATAAGGCTTACAACCCTTACTGCGCTTTTGGTGCCGGCTACGCCTGCCCTAAACCCCCGGTAGAAAATAAGCTTGCCCTAAGCATTGAAGCCGGCGAAAAGCTATTTGCAGGTGATAAAAAGCATTGAGAGCCAGAGTTAAAACTTTCAAATAATTTTATTTTGTAAAAAAGAGGCCGCTTCATCTGCTTTATGATGCGGCCTCTTATACATTAATTATAGTTGCTAATTAATATTCGGTAACATTAAAGTTTGTACAGTTAAAGCTTGTACCTACGCCGTTTGTATTGGTAATTTCCCAACCAAACTGAACGTCCTGAAGAGTGGGGTTGTTGAAGCCAGCGAAAGCTGAGTTACTTGCTGATATGCTCTCTATCCAATTGAAAATAGCAAGGAGATCAACAGTGCCACTGTTTGTAGTGCTAGTTCGTACAAAAGAGAACGTTCGGCCAGTGCCATGTGGCCCGGCATATACATTCCAGGTATGCCCGCCAACATTCAAGTTTGTGTAATAAGGAACAGCTCCGTTTGCGTTATAGTGGTCAGCTATTGGCTTAATATTTCCGACCTCAAATGTCCAGAGCATAATCTCGAAATGATTATTATTCAACCAGATATCATAAGATGTATCATAAGCGCCGATGTTAGGGTTAGTAACTGCCCAGCTACTTTTAATGGAACTGAACGAATCGATGGTTTTATTAATGGGTTTACCAACATGAGCATAGCTTTTAATTCCGCCGCCTGATTGTTGCGACCATATTCCCCAGTTAGAATGGCTGTTAGCCCAAATACTCTGAGTGCCGGCACCACCACCCCACACATCATTAGATAAATAATAGGCACCCTCGGTCCAGCTACCAAATTTAGCGCTCGAACTCCAGTTTGATTCCACAGCAGGGGTAGAACTTGCTGTTGTTACCTTGTCTTTTTGACATGCAGAAAACATTAATGCACAGAATGCAAATGAAACAATTTTTTTCATAAATTTTTAATTAAATTGGTTAATTGGTTTATGGTTCAAAGGTATCCACAAAATGGATTTTTCTGCCAGCGGGCATGGCGTTATACAATGCGCCAAATCAGTTTAAACTATTGATAATCAATAGCTTTACACAAATGTTGTTAACATATTGTTACCTATAACTAAATTAAAAAGCTATATATTACTTTTGAAAACGGGTTAACACGAACGCCGCCAGGAGATGAAACCTATTTGGATCCTATCCCCGGGTGCTAACACTCTTGTTTTAAGCTCGGCCAGGCTTTTATAACGCCTGGTTCAGCATCCCGTAAGGTAACAATACCTGCTTACAGTTTTGTTTTAGACGCCTTAAAAAATTGAATTTTCCGGGTCTGAATAATTTATCGCATTAATGCTAACTTGCCTATGGTTTTAATCGCTTGCTCCTTTTTCTCAAAAAAAGTACTAACTAATAAATCCATTAACATTAATGACATAAACGTTAACATTTATATCATCAATTTTAAATCTATAACTAATAGTTTTACATTTTAAATTCTGCAAAAATCAATTATACTAAATTACCAATTTAAATTATGTTAAATAATCACCTAAACTTGCTTTGGCGAAAATACTGTCCTGCAATACTTATGCTTGTGTTTATCAGTGTAAATCCGGTCAGCGCAAAAATCAAGTCTTATAAAAAGGATGCTGATGGCGTTACAT
>JANXTT010000135.1 GCA_025352225.1 Mucilaginibacter sp.
TTGTTGAGTAGAAGTAGTAAACATAACCCCGGGCGCACTTTTAGCTTTTTACTTTTAACTTTTTTGGCTTTTGCGCTCCGTTCTTCGACAAGCTCAGAATGACAGCCTGCGCACTTTTTACTTTTAGCTTTTTACTTTTAACTTTTTTGGCTTTTGCCCACAAACCCGGCAGAACCACGGGCTGCTCATCTTTTGCCGCATTCGCGCTCATGGCCGTTGCTTCAGGCAAAATCTGAAATGCCCTTCCTGCCGCACTGGGCCTGCATGTTCTGTCGGCTTTTTGCCGAAGCTGATCTGCGCCGGGGAGAAAACAAGAATGGTGTAGTTATTGGTTTAACTTTTTAATTTTGCCTTTTGCCTTTTTACTTTTTACTGGCAACTCGCAACCGACAACCCGCAACTCTAAACAATATCTTGATACTAATTAAAAATACCCATTTTTACCAATGTCCGGTTTTGTGTCCCGTCTAAAGTTACACTGCTCTACTAATTAACGAGCAAACTACAACCCGGCCGGGGATTAAGATTTGGTTTGTATTAGCACTTAGTGCAGATGTTTACCGTTCTATAGTTAATTGTACAGATTTGAAGGGTGATAGGCGTTAGGAATTTAGTGCAACGAGTTATAAAGATATGCTATCCGTTTGCATTTCAGATAATTTGATAACCCGTTAAAAGGTGAAAACATTCCTCTACCAAAACTCGTAATGTTTAAATAGGCTTGATCGTCAGTAAATATAATTGAAAGGACCCTTCCTGTTGACCATCTATCAAGATTAGTGCTCCTTACTATTGATTGATCGTTTTTACTGAAATTTATCGTTGTATAAAACTTATTTAACGATACAAATACTTTTTCCCTACTAAGTAATCTTCCGCTGTTATTCATCTTTACCATAACATTGGTTAGAATAAGGTTAATAACCATCCAAATAATCAATAGAATACCAATAAAAGTTATAAAAGAACGATTATGTATTTTATTGTTAAATAAAATACATGTTATCATAACAATGAAAAATATTCCGACAGCATAATAACCCGTTTGATTAAATATTAGTGATTTATCAATTTTGTAGGATAGCATTTCTTTTTGAATACTTTTATCAATATCGATAGAAGGTAAAGCCATTGTGTAGATTCTTAAGGTATTTGTTCACTTCGCTTTATTTACTCAATCCACTCAAACTTAGTGTAAGGCACCAATACTTCTGGTATTTTAATGCCCCTTTCGGTTTGGTTGTTTTCTAATAAAGTGGCTACTATACGTGGCAGGGCCAATGCGCTGCCGTTTAAGGTATGTGCCAGTTGAGTTTTACCTTCGGCGTTACGGAAGCGTAATTTAAGGCGGGTACTTTGAAACGTTTCAAAGTTTGAAACCGACGATACCTCGAGCCAGCGTTTTTGTGCCGCGCTCCAGGTTTCCATATCATAAGTTAAGGCCGATCCAAAGCTCATATCACCTCCGCATAAGCGCAATACGCGATAAGGGAGTTGCAGTTTTTGTAACAAGCTTTGTACATGGGTGCTCATTTGCTCTAATACCTCATAGGAGGTTTCGGGGTTTACCACTTGTACAATTTCTACCTTATCAAACTGGTGCAAACGGTTTAACCCGCGTACATGGGCACCGTATGAGCCCGCTTCCCTGCGGAAACATGGTGTGTAGCCACAGTTTTTTACCGGTAATTCATCGGCTTTCAGTATCACATCGCGGTATAGGTTAGTTATGGGTACTTCGGCGGTTGGTATCAGGTAAAGGTTATCAAGGCCCACGTAATACATCTGGCCTTCTTTATCGGGTAACTGCCCGGTACCGAAACCGGATGCTTCGTTAACTAATAAGGGCAGCATTACTTCACTGTAACCGGCTTTCTCTGCTTCGTCCAAAAAAAAGGCTATTAAGGCCCTTTGCAGCTTGGCGCCCTTACCTTTGTAAACGGGAAAACCTGCTCCTGTTATTTTAACACCTAATTCAAAATCTATTAAATTGTATTTTGAAGCCAGTTCCCAATGTGGTAACGCTGTAGCCGGAAGCTCGGGGCGGATGCCGTTTTCCAACACTACTTCGTTTTCTTCGGGTGTAATGCCTTTGGGTACGGATGTATGTGGCAAATTAGGCAACAGTACAAGTTTCTGTTGCAGCTCTTGCTCAATGCTTGCTAACTGGTCGCCCAGTTTTTTAATGTCCTCTTTCCAGGTATTGGAATTAGCTTTTATGGCATCTGCTTCGGTGCGTTTCCCGGTGCGCATGAGCTCGCCAATTTGCTTTGCGGCCGCGTTAGCTTCCGCCGAAACACCATCAAGCATGTTTTGTGTTTGGCGGCGTTGCTCATCCAGTTTAATTACTTCGTCAACCAGTTCGGGTTGTTTGAAATTTTTTACTGCCAAACGGTCTAATACATGTTCTCTGTTTTCGCGGATATAACTAACTTGCAGCATTATTTTAATTTTTGACAAAGATAGAATGAGTTACCAGTTTTCTGTTGCCTGTTATGAGTTTTTTTGAATTCGGGTAACGCGCAACCAGTAACTCATAACCACAACCAACCAATGAGCGGTAAACTATACTTAGTACCCACGCCAATAGGCAACCTGGAAGATATTACACTCCGGGCATTGCGCGTTTTAAAGGAGGCAGATCTGATACTGGCCGAAGATACTCGCACATCGGCACCGATGCTTAAACATTTTGGTATCAGTCAGAAAGTTTACGCGCACCATCAGCATAATGAGCACCAGGCCACTAACGAGATTATTAGGTTTTTAAAAGAAGGTAAAAATATTGCCTTAATATCAGACGCGGGTACGCCCGCCATCAGCGATCCGGGATTTTTTCTGGTTCGCGAAGCTATTAAGCAGGGGCTTGATATGGAGTGCCTGCCCGGCGCAACAGCCTTTGTACCCGCCCTGGTAAACTCTGGTTTCCCTACAGATCGATTTTGCTTTGAAGGGTTTTTGCCTTTAAAAAAAGGGCGGCAAACCCGGTATAAGCTTCTAGCCGAAGAGGAACGCACCATTGTATTCTATGAATCGCCGCACAGGGTATTAAAAACGCTCGACGAGATGATTCTTTATTTTGGCGGGGACAGGCAAATTTCAGTCTCGCGCGAGCTAACTAAACTGTTCGAAGAAACGGTGCGCGGTACGGTTACCGAAGTAAAAACCTATTTTGAAACACATCCCATAAAGGGCGAATTTGTTATTTGCGTGGCAGGTAAAAGTTAAACAACCATTGCCGGATATAATTATGAAAAACAATATACTACTATCTGCATTTTCGGGTTTATTGCTTTGGATAGGCTGGCCGCCAACATCTTATACTACACTTTTGCTGTTTATTGGGTTGGTACCTATGCTGCTTATGATGGAGAACGTCATCCAGTCTGATGCGATTAACAAAGGCAAAAAGATATTCAGGATAACATTTTTGGGCTTTTTTATATGGAACTTTTTAAGCATATACTGGGTTTATAACTCGCTTAAAATAATAGGCGCGGTGGTAGCCATTCCAATAGCTTTGATTCCTTATTCGCTGGGGCCATTGCTCATGTCAACCGCGTGCTGGTTATACTATAGGCTAAGATTAACAACTAACCGGAGTTTGAGCCTTGCAGCATTGGTTTGCCTATGGATAGGATACGAATACCTGCACCAGAGCTGGGATCTATCGTTCCCCTGGATGACTTTGGGCAACGGTTTTGCCGTGAGCCATCAAATAGTGCAGTGGTATGAGTATACGGGTGTTTATGGCGGCACGGTATGGATATGGCTGGTCAATATTTTAGTGTTTCTGATCTATATTAGCTTACGCGAACAGCAACCCAACGCACAAAGGATTAAGCTGATCACGATATTAACTGTGAGCATTGTACTGCCGCTAACGTTATCTTTATACAGGTATAATACCTATCAGGAGAAGCGCAATCCGTCTAACATTGTAGTGGTGCAGCCTAATATTGACCCTTATGAAAAGGGAGGTATCATACCAGTTGCTACTCAGATCAACAGCATGATAAACCTTTCGGACTCCATAGGGCAAACCAATACCGAGTTTTTTTTATGGCCCGAAACCGCTATTTCCGAAGTGGTTGATGAGGATAATTTTCGTACAAGTCCATATTTTAACCAGATACAGCATTTTTTGGCTAAGTTTAAAAACGGCAATGTAATTACCGGGGCCGAAACATCAAAAAGGTACAATACCGATGCAACCCCCTCTGCCAATCCCATACCCGGTACTAATCAATATTATGATGCCTTTAATGCAGCCGTTAATATAGAAAACTCGGCGGAGTTACAATTTTATCATAAATCCAGATTGGTACCCGGTGCCGAAAGTTTGCCCTTTGGCGCGGCTTTGGCTTTCTTAAAACCGGTTTTTGCTCATTTAGGAGGTGCTACGGGCAGCTATGGCAGCCAGAAAGAACCCTCTGTTTTTTACTCGCAAAGTGGTATAGGTGCCGCCCCGGTAATCTGTTACGAATCTATATGGGGGGGATATGTGGCGCAGTACGTAAAAAAAGGCGCCCAATTTATCGCTATTATTACTAACGATGGATGGTGGGAGAACACTACAGGTAAAGATCAGCACCTGGAATATGCCAAGCTGCGTGCCATTGAAACCCGCAGATGGGTTTGCCGTTCGGCAAATACAGGTATCTCGGCATTTATCAACCAGCGGGGCGATATTGTACAGCATAGCGCATGGTGGGTAAAAACAGCCTTAAAGCAGGATATTAACCTCAACTCGGATATTACCTTCTATGTTTACTATGGCGATTATATACCCAAGGCTGCCAGTTTAATTGCCCTGCTTTGTGTGGCATGGGTTATTTTTAAAATGAGAAAAGCCCATAGTGTTTAACTACAGGCTCTATAAATATCAAGTAGGGTTTACTTATTAACGTACATTACTTCTTTAACTGCTTTGATCACCCTTTCTGGATTGGGCAAGTACTCTTGTATTAAGGTAGGTGCATAAGGCAACGGAACATCACCACCCATAATGCGAAGGATAGGCGCATCCAAATAATCAAATGCATCTTTCTGAACCTTAAATGCCACTTCTGTAGCTATGGAACCTAAAGGCCAGCTTTCTTCAACTATTACCAAACGGTTTGTTTTTTTAACCGATGCTATTACGGTATCATAATCAATAGGGCGAACAGTACGCAGGTCAATTACCTCGGCGCTGATGCCTTCTTTGGCTAATTCTTGAGCGGCAGCTATAACAACCTTCATTATTTTACCAAAGCCAACCAAAGTAACATCTGTACCCTCGCTAACAACTTTGGCCTTGCCAATTTCAATATAGTAGGTTTCTTCGGGAACCATGCCTTTATCACCATACATCAACTCCGACTCCATGAAAATAACCGGATCAGGATCAATAATGGCCGATTTTAATAGACCTTTTGCATCGGCAGGGTTTGATGGAACAACCACTTTTAAACCCGGGCAGTTGGCATACCAGTTTTCAAAACATTGGCTATGTTGCGAGCTTAACATACCCGCGTTACCTGTTGGGCCACGAAACACGATGGGCACAGAAAACTGTCCGCCACTCATCGACATGATTTTTGCCGCGCCGTTAATTACCTGGTCAATAGCCACTAACGAGAAATTGAAGGTCATAAACTCAACAATAGGTTTTAAGCCATTCATGGCCGAACCAATGGCGATACCCGCAAAACCCAACTCAGATATTGGTGTATCAATAACACGTTTTGCGCCAAACTCATCTAACATACCCTGACTAACCTTGTAAGCTCCATTGTATTCGGCAACTTCTTCACCCATCAGATATATCGTATCATCTTTGCGCATTTCTTCGTTCATCGCTTCGCGAAGTGCTTCTCTGAATTGTATTTCTCTCATTATGTATTTTAAATCAAGTGTTTTTTAACGATTGCAAATATAATGAGTAAACTTTATAATACAACTGCCGAAAACACGGCTTATATGTATAGTTTGCAATAATTTTTAGCCATTTACAGGTTTTTCTTTCACGGAAACGTTCCCTGTACGTTTTAATACGCCCCATCCGCTCAACTCGCCCTTAACCGCGCGCCTTATGGACTTGAATAATACATAATACATGAGCTGACGCCATATAAAACGTTGCGGAATAATGTATATCAATTTTTTATAGTCCTCCCGCTCTAGTCTAAAGGCAATAATGCCAACTAAAAAGTCAACCAAAACAAAGGCTATATAATAATAGATGATCTTTTCCTGATGGTCGCCAAACAATCCGAGTATCATCATCAAATCTGCTAAGGGCGAAAACAGCGGTAAAATGATCTGGAAAATAAGGATGTTAGGCATGCCCACCATTCCAAAATACTTGTATTTTTTGTTAAATAACGCGTTCCGGTTTTTCCAAAAGCTTTGCATAACGCCAAAGCTCCATCTAAAACGCTGCTTTAAAAGCATATTGATAGATTCCGGTGCTTCGGTATAAGCGAGGGCTTCGGCACAGTTTTTAACAATGTACCCGCGTTTTAGTATGCGCATGGTTAGGTCGCAATCTTCGGCAAGGGTATCATAAGTAAAGCCACCTGCTTGCTCAATTGCCGATTTACGGAACGCCCCAATTGCCCCCGGAACAACGGTTATGCTATTGATCAGGTCAAATGCCCGGCGATCCATATTTTGAGCGGTAATGTATTCGATGGATTGCCAACGGGTAATCAGGTTATTTTCGTTACCAACTTTGACCGTTCCGGCTACGGCACCAATTTCATCATCCGTAAAATAGGTCATTAAATGATATACCGCGTCGTCCTTCAGTTGTGTATCCGCATCAATACAAATCACAAAATCGTAGCTTGCATGGCTGATACCAAAATTCAATGCGGTCGCTTTCCCGCCATTTGGCTTGGTTAATATCTTAACCATTGCATTGTTCTGATAAGCAGCGCTAACTATTTCAAAAGTTTTGTCTTTTGATCCATCATCAATAAAAATGATCTCAAAATTTTCATACTTGGTTAGCAATAAGCTCTGTATTGTTTTTATAGCGGTAACCTCTTCGTTATAAGCAGGTACTATGATACTAACCGGAGGCAGATCTGTATTAGTAGCCCGTTCACCCTTTTCTTTTTTGTCTTCCGAGTATTGTTTTAAAGCTAAAATGCCAATCAGTACAATGCGGCCCATAGCCAAAAAAATAGCAGAAAAGAAAAGGTATAGCAAAAACCAGTTTCCATAAAAGAAACCCAATATAAACATGTTATACATGGTGCCTATTATGCCGCTGTCAGCATCATCCCTTATGGGGGGCATTAAATCGTTTTTTGTTTTATGCAATACATCGGCTATAGTAGTGAACTGATAACCATGGCTTTTAAAATAGTGAATAATGCCTGGCAAGGCCTTCACGGTTTCTTCCCTTGTTTCGCCTCCTGCATCATGCAATAATATCATTGAGCCGGCATCTTTTTGGGCAATTGCGCGGGCAACTATACTATAGGCCTTTACACCGGGTTCCCAGTCGTGGGGGTCAATTGATTCGCCAATGTTAATATAACGTTCCTCCCTGCTCAATGCCACTGGTATAACCTCAGCAATGGTTTGCGGTTCGGCATCGGCGTTAAAAGGGGCGCGGAACAGTATGGTACTTCGGCCGGTAATAGATTCTATTAACTTACGGGTGGCGTTTAACTCCAGACTAACCCGTTGGAGGCTGATGGTTGATATATCCGGATGAAAAAATGTATGGTTCCCGATTTCATACCCGGCCTCGTATTCGTCCCTTAGTAAGGGAATGTTTTTTTCGACCATTGATCCTACCACAAAAAAAGCGGCAGGCACTTTTTCGCGTTTTAAAATCTCCAGAATCTGCGGAGTATATTCCGGGTCGGGGCCATCATCAAACGTTAACACAACCTTTTTTGGCGCATAACCATATCTTCTGATCACATATTTTGTGGGAAGTTTAACATAATCCTGATTCGTAATTGTGAATGTTTTAGGATCAAGTTTAATTTTAATCTCGCCTGGCGATGGGGTAGAAACCAGGTCAAGCACTTCTCCATCACCGGCATAGGTTATCTTATTATTTAAACCTACTTTGGTGAGCCTTTTAGTATCAACTCCGGTTTTATTCAGTGAATCAAGCGATAAGTTTTTATCAAAAAAACTCCATAAACGTGGGTCCTCCGATCCTAAACGCCAAAGGGCAATTCCGGCGGTAGACCAATCATCGGCCATCCTGATGATATTAAAATTGGTAATAGCGTCAGTAAAATATACCGAATGTGGTATACCATCCTGTGCTATATAATTATAGTGCAGGTTTGCGGATGCTGGGTTAAACGAAATTTTGCTACTATGTTCAAAAGCCGTACTTATAGCTTCCTGATAGGAAATGGTTTTACCTATGCTGCTTTCGGGCCAGTCATAGCCGTAGGCGCCTACTACTAGTATCACTTTTTCGCTTGGTATTTCGGTACAAATGTCATCCAGAATTGATTCTACCCAGTGCTGGTGCGAAATATCGCCATCATTGCTTGATTCTGTATGCTGGTCATATGCCATTACAAACAAATAGTCGTTATACTTAGCAAGTTGCACTACGTCGTAATCGTCGTTTTGAGGCACTACATCCTGGGTAACTAAAAAACCTTTAGCGTGCAAAGCGGCATATAACTCTTTTTGGAAAATTATAAAATTAGCGCTGTTGCGGTCTTGCATATCTTCAAAGTCAACATTTACACCTTGAAGCTTAAATTTTGTTAGTTTACTTAAAATGCTGGCAATAAATTTAGCCCGTCTTTTTTTGCTCTTAATTATACGTTCCACATCTTTTGTATCCCAGCCTCCCGAAATATTATTGGCATTAACGTAATTTGAGATCTGGGCTATGATGGGCTTTTTATATTTTTTATTCAGCCTTATTAACGCGGTATCTATTTTAACTGTCACGGTATCCGCGTTAGGCGAAATAAAGAACCATTCGCTTACAATCATATCCAGCTTATTGATATGATCTGCCAGCGAAGTAAATGATTGGGGGTCCCAGTTTACAAAAAAGCCGGCATTGATACGGTCCCTGTTGCTGGGGTGTTTTAGATGGTGAAGGTGCAGGTCATGCCTCATCTCCAATATCTCGGCTTTCTCTAATTTGAAATCTTTGTATTTGGTAGAGTGTTTTAGCGCGTCGAGCTCTTCTTTAGATATTTTTTTAGGTGCCGCGTTTAAATTTGGTAACGCCGGATACTGCTGCGATGTTATAGTAATGGCGGCTCCAACAACGCCGCAAATAAGTAAGGTAATTAATAAACGGCTGAGCCACTTAAAGCGGGTCCATCTTCCGGGGGTATCAGCCTGAAAAATCTGTTTACTAGACATTAATTAAACGCGATTTTATCAAAATTATCAGTTAAGGGGGTACAGGTAGCGTAACTATTTACTTATTTGGCGGGCTTTGACGCATCGATATTAGTAAAATCAATACCACATTTACAGTTTGAGCCACATCCTTTTTTTGCAGATATACTATTATATACCATACGGCCAACATAAAACAGAGCGGCTGCAAAAAGTACTGCAATAATAATGATCTGAAAATTCATGTCACAAATTTAATACTAAATAATGTTACTTATATACAAAACGATTAGGATTTGACTATATTTTAACATCCAAGTCATGTAAAACACATAATTTAACCACTTAACCCATTAAATATTAACTAATGCATCATACAAAAAGTTAGGGATAATAGTATTATAGGTACATTCTATCCTTTCGGGATAGTTAAGGTTTTCTAATATTTCATTGTAAACAGCCTCACCGTATTCGGTAATTAACTGCTTTTTTTTATCTTCAATCAGCAACTGTGATCTCATTACGTGTGGGTTAGCTTCGGGATGAAATTGTGTGCCAAAAAAATATTCATTAAAACGAATAGCCATCATAGCACGTGGCAAAGCAGCATCTGATCGTTCTTTTTCAATAGCCACTAATTGGGCCCCTGATTTTTTAAAGTTACACTCATCCGGATTAACCACTTGCCACTCGCGCGAATCAACAATAAAAAAAGGATCGCTTAAACCATTAAATAAGACCTCGGCTTTTCCATAATTTGTCCGGCTAACCGGATAAATGCCAAACGACTCAGAACTGCGTAGGGTTACATCACCCAATTTATATTTGCGGCACATTAACTGGAAGGAATGGCAAACAAAAAGCACATGTTTTTTATGTTGGTTATCCAACCTATTATGAGCGTCAAGCGCGTCAATCAAGTTAAAATAGCTGTTTTCCCAGTCTGAGCCTTCGCTATCAATGGGGCTACCTGGCCCACCGCTCGAAATGTACAGGTCAAACTCAGTCCCGGGAACCTCATTTTTACCGCGTACATCAAAAATCTGCCAGGTTAACGTTAAATTATACTTCGCTCTAAATGCTATGAGTAGCGTTTGAAAATCATTAATTGCCTCGTTGGGATAATCCTCATACAGATCAAGTATAGCTACTTTTATTGCTGTGTTGTTTATTTGCATAGGATTGTTAAAGGCAAACGCGTTTTATCAAAGATAATCAAAAATAAAAGACGTTTTAAAAAACACAATGCTGTACTTGTTTGATGTATACCAAGTCAGTAAACCGATATTATATCAACTTTGGGTCGTTCACTAAATTAACAACCTCATAAATCTTTTCATCAAGCTTTTTAACGGCTGTTTGTAACATCATCAGGTATTCTTTAGATGCCTCATAATTGTTTGCTTCAATCAGGTTCATCAACCCAAGGATAGACGTTACTGGCCCCCGGTAATCATGAGATTGTATTTCGGCAATCCTCGAAAGTAATCGGTTTTGTTCAATTATCTTTCCCTCGTGCAGTTTTCTTTCATTAATGTTCCGGGCTACATACGATACGCCAATCACTTCACGGTTCTCATTCCTGATGGGTTCAAAAACACAGTCCCACCAAACTTGCCCCCTGTGGCCATAATCAGCAAGCCGTTCCAATTGGCTTTTTTCGCCTTTTAAAGCCTTTTTAAAATTATTTTTGAAAGTGGTTTTATATGCCGGGGTTAAAAAATCAATAAAATTACGTCCATATGATAATTTGTCGCCCATCTTATCTTGAACAAAAGTATAAGCCGCCCGGTTAAAGTCAATAACGTCGCAATTTTTATCCATTAAAAAATAAGCATCGGTAAGGCTCTCAAACATAGAGCGCAGCTTTATCTCGGTATTTATTTTATGCTCGCGCTCTTGTTTCAGCTCTGTAAATGTATTGGCCAATTGGTCAAGGCTCAATTTTAGCTCCATTACGGTTATCGCGTGTTTGGCTAGTATTTTAAATGTCAGTTGCTGTTGCTTGGTAAACACATGGGGTTTATAATCTACTACACATAAGGTACCAATACAATAGCCATCGTGTGTAATAAGCGGGGCACCTGCATAAAACCTTACCTTTAACCCATCGGTTACCCAGGGGTGGTTTATAAACCGGGCATCGTTATGCGTATCATTAATAACCAATAGGTTTTTGCGCTTAATGGTATACCTGCAAATAGACTCTTGGCGCGTTGTTTGACTAATATCAAGCCCTATATTTACTTTTATCCACTGGGTATCATTATCTATCAGCGTGATTGAAGAAACAGGAGTCTTGCAAATTTTTGCCGCAAATGCTATCGTACGCTGCAACTCCTGATTATATTCCAGGTCTAATTTTTCAAATTGCTTAACAGCCTGTACGCGCAGTGCCTCGTTCATTAGGGAATCTTTTGTGGGTCAAGTTAAATTAAAACTTTCAAAGTTAAAAAGTTAAATTTTAATGTAATGTCACAAACATGATACTGTCCTGTACTATCATGATCGCAGCTTTTCCAACAAAAATGATACATGTAATGTTAGGGGGGCTCTTTATTTTATTTGAACTTTGAAATTAACCAATTGTAGTTATCCTTAAACAACGTTTCTGTTACTCATTACTTTAATATATGTGCGAGTATCAGAGCCTTTAAATTTTTTAATATGATAAAAATCAAACTTTTCTTATTTGTAGTTACTGCCTTGTTGATCAATCTGTCGGCATACGCGCAAATAGGAACCCGTTTTCCTTCTGAACGAAAGGTGATAAAAGATCCGGTTACAGGGGCAACGCTTATTTTTTTGACCAGTACGCCTGTAGGCGATTCAAAAATATACCAAACGCATAACCAGTGGACGGCTGATGGCCAATGGATCATATTCCGCTCGCACCGGGTTAAGAACGAGGCTATGGCAGTTAACGAGAAAACTGGAGCTATAGTACAAGTAACCGAAGGGGGCTATATGGGCATGCTTAACGTGGCTCGTAAGCAGATGAAATTGTTTTTTATGCGTAGAGTGGGCGGCGGCCCAAACGGCCAGGTGGGCGAAAGCGATCAGGCTCCTTTGGTAAATCCAGTCGGTCAAACTACCAAGGCTGGCCGGGGTGCTGCTGGCGGCTCTGTGCAAATTGTGGAGGTTGACCTGGCCAAACTCTTTGCAGATAGTGAAGCAGGGGCGTTAAAACCAGCCTCTGCATACCAACGTGTTTGCGGAACCACACCTGCAGAAATAGGTGCAGGTGGAGATATGGCACTTGATGGTGCCGAAGATTGGGCTTATTTCCGTGTTGGCCGGGGGGAAGCGGCTAAACACCTTGCACCGGGCATTAAACTTGAAAGTAATTACGGTCCGCGCGGTATGGGGCAAGGCCCATCCGGAATTGCGGGTATGAATATAAAGACAGGTGAAATAAAATACGTGGTTTCTGTTCCTTTCCAGGTAGGGCATATTCAAACCAATCCCTGGGTACCTGGCGAGATAATTTTCTGTTGGGAAACCGGCGGCAAGTCGCCACAGCGTACCTGGACAGTAATGGCTGATGGTTCTGGTTTACGCCCTATGTACCCTGAGGCCAATTATGAGTGGGTAACTCATGAAGCGGTTATAACTAAAGATGAAGTAGCAATAGCCATAATGGGTCATCGTAAAGTGGCTATCAACACTGCCCCGGTTGATACAGCCAACAAAAAGCCAGGCGATCCAACTAACCCAGGGCAAGAAAATGGGTGGGGAAATGCCGGCACACGGGAAAAACCAACGGGTTTGGGGATTGTAAATTTAAGAAGCCGGGAAATGACTATTATTGGGCAAACGCCCAGCGGCAGCGGACTTTGGCATGTTGGCGGATCAGCAGATGGCAAATGGGCCGTAGGTGATGATTTTTCGCGTAGTGTTTACCTCATTGACAGGCATACCCGCGAAATGATTATGCTATCAACCGGGCATAAGGCAACAGCGGGAGATCATCCTCACCCCACCTTTAAACCCGATGGTACAGAAATTGAGATCCAATCGGCCATGTTATCAGCAGATAACCATGCTATGAACATCTGCATTATTAAATTACCCGAAGATTGGCTAAAACGGAATTATAAATAAAAAGTAAATGCTGCACCATTATTAACTCTTCCTACCCGTAATATATCCCTGGAAAGAAATAGCATCGCGGTCGTTATTAGTAATATATAAAGTGGCATATCCGTTTTCGCTGATAGTTAAAAACATTTGCCTAACATCCTTAGTGTCTTTAGGTTTAAAGGTAATTTCCCATCCGCCTTTTTTGAGCGGCTTAGCAATATATTCAAATTTAGTGGAAGTAAATTTTATACCTCCTTCAGTAGGGTCAATGGGTGCCACATAGGCTCTGCCAAAAAATGGCAGATAAGCTATTAAGGTGTCCTTGCCAACTGTTAAATCGTACCCGGAGGTTAAAGATCTGTTGCCGCCACTCATTGGGTTGGCAAACTCAGCCATAAAAATATATGCCCGGGCATCTACCATCTTTTTTATATCAGCCACTTGCTTAGCCTCCCGGTCTTTTTTTGGGGTTTGAGCATGCATGGTGTTAAATGATGCCATACCTATAAAAAACAATACCATTAACTTAGCTGTATTTTGGATAACAGGTTTCATTTTCAATGTTTTATATTAAGAACGAAATAATTTATGTTATGTTTTATCAGGCTATAGAACAAAATATAGTCTCCTCTTCAGACGATGTATTTTAGTATAAAAGATAATGTCATTTCAGACGATAGTGCCCATATTCGGGCATCAACAACTTTTAAAAGTTAATTAGCCAGCATCATGGTTCTAACCTGTTGCAATGCTCCGTTTTGAAGGCGGGCATAGTATATTCCGGGTAAATATCCTTCGTTTTCGAAGGTTACCTGATGTGTCCCTACCGTGGTTTCACTATCTACCAATGTTTTAATTAAGCGCCCCTGAATGTTAAATACCTGTATCAGGGTATGGCCTCCCATACTTTCAAATATTACGTTAGTAGTTGATTGAAACGGGTTTGGATAATTTGTGATTAATTTTTTACCAGCCTGTGCATTCAATTTATTAATGTCTGTAGAAACACATGGGGCATTACTTTGTATAATGGGTAAATTTTGGTAATTATTGAGCAATACATTGTTTAACGTAGCATCTGGCGAACAAAACCACTGGCTTAAAAGAGATGCATATACCGATCTGAAATCGTATTGCATGGGTACATTGTCATTAGTGGTTATAACGCTGCCAATAGTTGGGCTATTGCCCAAAATGCCTTGCTGCACACTATCGCCAAAAATAAGCAAGGGAGCTGCGGCTCCATGATCTGTACCGCCGCTTGAGTTGGATTTAATGCGTCTTCCAAATTCCGAAAATGTCATACCAACTACCCGTTTAGAGGCGTTCTGGTATTTCAGGTCGTCCATAAATGCCCTTATCGCGTCTGATACTTTTCCAAGTAAATTGGCATGGGTGCCTGTTTCGGTTGCCCCCGCGTTTACTTGTAAGGAGTGGGTATCAAAGCCACCGATATTCACCATGTATACGCGGGTTTTTAAGCCCCCTGCTATTAAGCGGGCAACTATTTTTAACTGATCGGCCAGGCTATTGCCTGTAGGGTAAGTAGTTTGCTTGGTTACTGCCGCTGCCGCCGCTTTTATAACGGCTCCGTATTGTTGTGTTTGCTGCGATACCTGCCTGATATAGGTAAGCTCTTTACCACCGCGGGTATTAGGCGCCGGATCCTGTATGCCATTAATCAGGTTATAAAAGTTGGTAGGGTCTGTAATAGCCATACCCATGTTAACCGATGGCCCCTGCATTGCCGGCGACACAAAAGAACCAATCTGAATAGCCAGAGGGTCGGGCATAATGGTATTTGGATAACCAATAGGAAAATTGGTGTACTCTTCGTTTAAATAGCGGCCCATCCAGCCAGAGTTGAGTACCGTGCCTGAACCTGAGGCCGTAAGCCAAATATCGGTTGCCCGGAAATGCGAGAAATTTGGTTGCGGGTAACCTACCGATTGGATGATCTGTAATTTACCTTCGTTGTACAAGCTTTGTAAGCCTGTCATAGCGGGGTGCAGGCCTGTTTTGGTTATACCGTTTAACTTTAAAATCTTATCCTGACCAATAATAATATTAGTACGGGCATTTGCCAAATTATCATACTGATCCAGTGGTATTACCATGTTTAAACCATCGTTACCACCGTTTAGTTGTATCAGAACCAAAACATGGTCGGTTTGGGTAGGGGCACTTAATATGGCCGACATCAGCGGCGATGCGCCAAATGCCTTAAATGTAAAACCATTGATAAGCGCAGGTAACATCACACCGGCAGGGATAGCTGTCCCTAAAAAATTTCTCCTTTTCATGACAGTTGATATTCGGATAAATTCATCATATACTTAAACATGGCCTGCAAGCGTGTTGTTACAATACCTTTGGTCATAGCATCATTTAAATTGGCTTTGTAAGCATTCCAGGCATCGGTCCAGTAATGGTCTGATATTTGTCCCGATAAAAGTATACTCTTTAAAAAGTCTTTTAACTTTTGTGATGAATCTATGGTGTATAATAGTGTAAGTACATCATTAATCAACGAGTTTGGATCGGCCGGGTTTGAGAGGCTGTTTGCAAAAGCTACGGTATCAATAACTATTTTTTTACCGTTTCGGCTATAACCTATTGCAACTAAATAGTCTGTTAATTGGTTGCGTTTAGGCAAGGTGTCAGAGTTGATCCATAGTTCGTGAAATTGAGGTACCTGATAATAGGCGGGCCATCCCGCAACGTTGGGAGGGTCACCAATGTTTTGCTCAACAAAAGCTGCTTGTATTCTTACGAAATCAAACATTATATATTGATTTACATAATCGGTAGGCGGTGGAAAAACAATACCGAACTCACGGCATAAACCTACTGTATAATCAATAGGGCTTTTAATCATACAGCCGCGGTTTACTGAATCAAAGAAATGAGCACTGGTAAATAAAGCTTTTAAAACAGGTACAATGTCATAATTGGCAGCCCTGAATATTGCCGCCATTGGCGCAATTACATTAGCTTCAGTGGTTGCGTCAATATCGTAGTAAACAAAAAAGCGGTATAGTTTTCTGCAAATAAAAAGAGCGGTCTCATCTAATTTAAAAAACATGTCCAACATGTCATCTAATTCTGTAGCCCCGTTGTTCCCTGTTTTTCCTGTTATAATTGTATTGTTGTAAAATGCCGAGAATTGTTTATTTCCGGTATCATGCCTGGCTGAATTAAAGCTTGACGAAATTGTTAAAGGGTTTACAACGTATCCGGTTAAAACTTTTGCGGCAGCTTTTACATCATCCTCGGTATATTTTGAGTTGGGGCCTTTACCAAAAACAAACAACTCTTGTAATTCGCGTCCGTAATTTTCATCCGGAGCGTTTTTATTGTTTAAGTTGCCGTTTAGGTATACAAGCATGGCCGGGTCAAGCGTAACCTGTTTTACCAGTTGCTTAAAGTTTCCAAGGGCATAGGTACGCAACAACGCATGATGGTTGTAAATATAGCGGGCATCATCAATGGTTGAGGTTTGTGTTGAAAAATGATTATGCCAGAATAGTACCATTTTCTCTTGTAGCGTTGCCGGTTGGTTTATCATTAAACCAGTCCACCAGGCTTTAAATGAGCCTATTCTCCGGCCATTAGCTGTGCCATCTCCATAAGCTGCAGTTACCCATGTTTGCCCCAAAGGCACGTTAGTATCGGTATAACCCGAGTCGTTATAATTATTAACAGGTGGAGAGGGAATAGGGTCGGTACTTAGTAAAGTGTTTACAATTACATCTAATGATTTACCACTAAAGGCCAGCAAATCGGCCCATTTAACACCAAATAACGTTCGCTTTAAAAGGTGAATGAGGTCGGCGGTGGGTATAGTTGCACCTACTGATGACAGGCCAGATTGTGTTCGAGCCGTAACAATTGAATTTTTACTAAATGGTTCTTTGGCTGTTATAAAGCTACGGCGATCCATGAGAATAAATTAGGTTATTATAAATGTACAAATTATTTCACTAGAATTTTTAACTGTAAAAAAAACTAAAAAAAATTTAAAGTATTATTAAAAGCTTTATAAACTAGGCTTAGTTATCGTGTTCAACCTTAATAAGATATAGGTATAAATTGGTAAATGATTTGGTCAAAATCCGCCACCCTTATTACGTAAAATAAGTAAAAAGGTTATCCTGTGTTATTACAAAATAAGGTATTATTATAGCGTTTTTATGGGTAATTATTTACTAAAAACGCTTGCATAAGGAGCCCACTTTTTTTGCCAGTTAGGGTAATGATCTAATACCATTTGGGGTTTGTATGTGTACCAGCCATAGCCATCGCGGCGCTCTCGGTTAATCTCGGCAAGCGAATAAACTATTTTACTATCTCTGTCACAAAATATAGGTTTATGGGTGTGTAATTCGTAATAGCGAGCCCATATTGGCAAGGCGGCGGGGTCATTTACAACAACCTTATCGGATACAGAAACCCTGAATTTGGTAACCATACGTGTGGCAGGTATGGTTTTTACCCTTGTATTATAAATTTTAGAATCCTGAAACCATGCTACTGCGTTTTGTATTGCATCAACAATTTCTTTTTTAGGATTGTTAATACGCATTAAAAAAAGCACCAGTTCCGCACTTTCGGCATTGCAAATACTTGGTGGTTCAAACTTGCGGGCCCAGACAGGTATAAGTTTAACTTCATCATACTGCTGGCACCAAGCTGTTGGCTTCCCTGTATCATTAATTTGTGTTTTTAAAATGCATGCCAGACCTTTATTGTATGCTTCAATTAATTTTTCGCGGCGTTTAGTATCAATAAAAGTATAAGGCAAGCTGCCGTCTTTTATTGCTGTTAATAATTCCATTATGCCTTCAAACACGCCATCATTAAATGTTATGCACCTGCTATAGTTTGTTTCCAGAGGATAATATTGGGGCCATCCCCCGTTTTTATATTGAGATGCCAAAATAAAATCGAACCCTTTAAGAGCGGCAGACTTATATTTTTCAATATTGGTGGCCGTATAAACATTGGCCAAAACGGCTATTTGAGTATAGGTACTTCCATTATCGTATGTGGTATTTAAAATATGCTTTGCGCGGATAAGGCTATCTTTTTGAGCATCAGTTAAGATGGCCATGATGTCGTAATTTTTAGGCCAGCCACCATTGTTTTTTTGAAAAAGCAAAATATTATCTGCCACATTGGTTATTTCGGTCGGCTTATATTTCGGCCGGTTTGGCATAGGATTAATCACGTTATCCTTGTCAAATATATTATACCAGTGATGGGCATTATCGTCAAACGGGCGGGTGTCAATTTCGGTATATTTTGAGCACGCCTTATGCTGGCAAAACGCCTCAGAATTTACCAACAAAAAAATTGCTGTGGTTAATATTTTACTTATTAGGATTGTTTTAAATAAAAAAGTGCTTCGCTTCATGCAGAAGGGATAAATTGGTCTTCAAATTTACTATTTTTTATTCCATAGCCTCCCAGTATAACATATTTGATACAAAAATGTACCCTAACGGGCTGGGAATAATTCGGTTAATGAAATATTATACGGTCACCTTTTTGCTTTTAAAGCATTAATAGTAAACCATTAAAACTTAAAATATCATGAAAACAAAAATTGTTTGTTCGGCTTTACTATGCGCAATATTCTGGGCGGCATGCAACGGTAAAAAGTCCACTACCGCCTCCGATTATAGAACATCGGCAGCAGATTCAACTACAGCGTCGCTAAAAAATGCGGATGCATCCCTTAATGCTTTAAAGTTGGTTAAAACAGCCGACATGAATTTTAAAGTTAAGAACGTTGAGCATGTTAGTGAAAGCATTATCGTGCTTACCGAAAAGTACAAGGGCATGATTATGCATCATTCCTTGCAATCATCAGTAAACAGAAGCGAGGAATTACCATTGAGTGAGGATTCATTAATTAAGGTATCGTCATATAATACCAATGTTGATATGGTAGTTAAGGTGCCCTCCGATAAGATAGAGGAATTTATGAACCAGGTTGGTAAAATGGCGGTGTACATAAACCACCGTGACATGGACATACAGGATAAAACACTCGATTATCTTTCGGCACAAATGAAACTTTTAAACCGTAGCCAATTGGTAGATCAACAAAAAAAAGGGAAAGTTAGGATAGTGGATCCAGGACAAATTATAGGCTTAAAAGATGAATTTGTTGACCAGCAAATTAGTAACAGACGTATTGATGAGTCAGTGAAATATAGTACCATAGGGTTAAATTTTTACCAAAACAACACGATAGCTAAAGAGGTAATTGCTAATGATGACCCCTCAAATTTTAGATTGCCATTTTTTAAACGTTTAATAAATGCTTTTGGTAATGGGTGGTATATATTTAACGAGTTGTTAATTACCTTAGCTAATTTATGGGTATTTATTTTGGCTGGTATAGCCGGATGGTTGCTTTACAGATACATAAAACAACGGCGCGTAGGCAATATACCTGTATAAAGGTGTAAGCCTAATTGCAAGTTTAAATTTATTTAAAAACGGGTTACTTAATTTCATTAAACATTCCTATTTTTGGCACAACAAAAAAATAAGTAAGCAATGAGTACAAAAGAACAGGCAAACGCACCAGGTCATTATATACTTTTAACAGTTGCAATAATTATAGGTATAGTAGGTGTTTACCTGCGTTTTGCCGGTGATGCGCCAATTTTTAACATACTGGCCAATATTATTTTGGTTATAGGTGTAATAATTGCCTTAAAAGCGGTTTTTGCAATAATGAAATAAAAAAACTAATAACACTAAAAAAGCGCTTTAGTACAATACTAATGCGCTTTTTTTATTGCCCTAAAGCATATCAGGTTATATTTTTCTCATTCTTTTTTCGGGTAATAAAATTTGCAACCTTTCGTTACCTTCAATAGTTTTTAAACCTTCCTGGTAACCTATGTTATAAATCTCTTCTGCTTTATCAGTGTCAAATATGCCATAGCTACCAAGTCCGTGCGGCTCAATAACTACATCACATAATATTTTATGATTATCAAGGCTGGCATTTATAGCCAGCATGGCCGCTCTATCAACTAACTGCCCAAATGAGTGTATCTCTGTTACCGGGGGTAAATGGTTACATGACGAACCAATTATAAAATCGCAGTTACCGACTAGTGGCTCTACCGGGAAATTATTAAGTATACCCCCATCAACATACATATGGTTATTAATTACAATAGGCCTGAAAATACCAGGCAAACAGCAGGATGCTAAAATAGCCAGATCAAGGTCGCCATCAGTAAAATAAACTAATTTACCCTGCCCCAAATCAACCGACGAAATGGTGATACGGGTATTAAGTTCTTGAAAGGAGTTATGCTTGATGTATTTTTTAAACAGAAACTGAATGTTTAAAATAGAGAGCAAGCCCGCGCTCCCAAATGCGGGGCGTAATAATCTTAATAAGTGGCTATCCTGAATAACCTTTAATATATCTTTTGGCGCATACCCTGCAGCAAAAAAAGCCGCCGCAACTGCTCCCGCACTTGTTCCGGATATATGCGAAAATTGAATGCCTTGTTCAGTAAGAGCCTGTATCACACCTAAGTGTGCTACACCTCGTATCCCTCCGCCGGATAATGCCAACCCTATTTTAGGATTATTTTGGTTTATATTTGGATTCATTTAGTATTTTTTGAAAATCATTATCAATCATTAATTGCGCTAATGTTAGTTGGGGGTGCTTATCCATATACTGTTTAACAATTTGCCAGCCTGTCCAAACAGCTAGTTTGGGCGCCGATTCGTTTTTTTCACCTATGCCTGGTGTAAAAGGAGCCTCGTTCAAATATTTCTGTGTTTTTAAAAAATCGGTCTCGTAAAGCAGGTTTTCATCTAAAAAATAGGCCCATATCTGCGGCTTAAAGTCATTGCACCATTTTAACTGTTGCGTTGTATAGCCAATTTTTGTAGAGTCAGGTACATCTGGCAATGTTTGATCCATAAAATATAGAATCTTTCCCTCGTATATCATTTTTGCTAATAACGATTTGTCGTTATCAGTTTCCGGAAACATATCTTCTCGTGCAAAACCCTCTATTATACGCGATGATATATTATCAGGCGTAAATCTGCGGGAAATATAATGCGGAAAACTCTCAATAATTGCAGGATAAAATTTGGAATCGGCACCTAAAAACTGATCAAGCCCAATAGCGAAATAATTATCTCCGATTGAAGTTTGTGCCTGGAAGCCTGAAAAATAAGCATATACATGAGGCATCTGTTTTTTCGGGAAGTAGAATTTAATACGCCGGAAAGCATCTGTAATTTCGGTGTTTTGCTTGGTAAGGTTTGGATATACAGAATCAACCTCGTGCTTTAACGCCAAGTAATCGTTGCTTGCAAACATTTGGCGAAGCGTTTTAAAGTAAGCTGTATCATTAATACTGCCATATTGCAGTATGCGTTCTATAAAATCCTGGTAAAACGGGCCGTATGTTTTTTTTAAAAACGCAGCCTGTTTGGCCATAGGTTGGGTTCGCATTTTATCAAAATCGTGGTCAAAGCGTAAAATGCTTATATTAACTGAAATGTTGCTAACATCAACTTTTTTATTCCTAGTACAACTGCTAAATAGCAGGGTAAAAGAAAAAAAAAGGTAAATTTGCTTTATGTGTTTGTATTGCAGCAATGTGTTCATACGTACAAAACTACTTTAAAATTATATTTAACGGATAATATCTGTTATTAGTTATATTTCATGAAAATAGCATTAGCCCAGCTTAATTACCATGTTGGTAATTTTGAATCGAATACAAAAAAAATAATTGCAGCAATTAATGCTGCCAAAAATAACGCGGCAGATCTGATTGTGTTTTCAGAATTATGTGTATGCGGGTATCCGGCTAGAGATTTTTTTGAGTTTAAAGAATTTATAGGCTTATGCGAACAGGCAGCTTACCAGATTGCCTCTGTATGTACTGATATTGCATGTATTGTTGGTTTACCTACCCTCAATTTAAAAGCGCATGGGAAAGAGTTATTTAATACAGCATGGTTTATTGAAAACGGCAAAGTAAAAGGTGCAGTTAATAAAGCCCTGTTACCAAACTATGATGTTTTTGATGAATACCGCTATTTTGAGCCCGAAACAGATTTTAATTGCATTGACTTTAAGGGCCACCGCATAGCATTAACTATTTGTGAAGATTTATGGAATACCATTGAGAATCCGTTATACATAACGCGCCCAATGGATAAACTAATTGAGCAACAACCTGATGTAATGATCAATATTGCCGCGTCGCCATTTGCGTATAACCATGATGAAGAGCGTATAGATATATTAAGCAATAACTCAAAGCAATATAAACTGCCCTTATTTTATGTTAATCAGGTTGGTGCTCAAACCGAACTTATTTTTGATGGCGGATCATTGGTTTTTAATGATGAGGGTACAGTAATTGATGAGCTACCATATTTTAAGGAGCATATAGCATATTATAACTTAGATAAAATTAGTGGAGGAAAATCTATTATTACATTTGATCATAGGCATACTATAAAACCAGCTCATACCAGCGATATTGAACAAATTTATCAAGGGTTGCTTTTGGGTATACGTGATTATTTTAGCAAGTCGGGTTTTAAACAAGCCATACTTGGGTTATCAGGCGGCATAGATTCGGCGGTGGTTTGCGCGCTCGCAGCAGAAGCTTTGGGGGCTCAAAACGTAATGGCTGTATTGTTGCCATCACGTTTTTCGTCAGACCATTCCATTGCAGATGCCGAAGCTCTGGTTAAAAATCTAGGTTGTAAAAGCGAAACCATTCCGATTAAAACCGTTACCGAAGCTTTTGAGCTGGCTTTAAAGCCGCAGTTTAGCAACCTTCCGTTTAATATCGCCGAAGAAAACATTCAATCGCGCAGCCGTGCAGTGCTATTAATGGCCATGTGTAATAAGTTTGGTTATATTTTGCTTAATACATCTAACAAAAGCGAGGCTGCTGTTGGTTATGGAACTTTGTATGGTGATATGTGCGGTGGGATTTCTGTACTAGGCGATGTATATAAAACTCAGGTTTATGAGTTGGCTAACTACATTAACAGGGCACACGAGGTTATCCCCCAAAATTCAATAATTAAACCTCCCTCTGCAGAGCTAAGGCCAGATCAAAAAGATTCGGACTCGCTTCCGGAATATGATATACTGGATACCATACTAATGGAGTATATTGAAAATCGTAAATCATCAAGCGAAATTATAGCTATGGGATATGATGAACAGGTAGTTAAACGGATTATTAAACTTGTAAATACGGCAGAGCATAAACGTTATCAAACCCCGCCAATTTTGCGTGTTTCGCCAAAAGCATTCGGTATGGGGCGGCGTATGCCAATAGTAGGAAAATATTTATCATAGCATAGCAAACAGGCCGATTAATAAACGGCGTTGGTGCTAATTATAATATCCTTTTTACTAATGCTGTCCTTTTTTACCTCAACTGGGTTAATGTTACCATCCCCATCAAAGGTATTTGCATATAATTGTTTATCTTCTTTAACAAAAATCGAATAACGTCCTGGAGGTAATTTAATGTAATAATCGCCATTGACGTTGCTTTGGGACTTAGCTATTAACCTGGAGTTGATATTGTTAAAAAAAGTCCCATTTTCTGTAGTTTGCCCGCGCTTAGTTAACTCATATACAAACACCAGCCTTATAACCGGTTTCCCGGGCGTGCTAGTACGCCCGGGCGAAGGCATGTAGTTACCGTGCCTCAGATATATCTTTCCTGTGATCCCTTGCGTAAAATGCTTTGGTGCATATGCCATAATATACATTGTGATCAAAACTGATACAAATATTTTGCCCATTTTATACTAACGTTAAATATAAATAGTTATTCCTGTCATATCGTCCCTATCAATAAAAGATATATCTTTATTCAATTTATGAAGCCATTTTACTATAAGTTTTTCTTTTCTGCACTGTTTACCCTTTGTTCATATAATATATTTTCTCAGCAAATTTTAACCGATGCAGTTAAAAAAAAAGAGCTGGTAGATTTTGCCGAAAAATTGAATTCAACATATGATATTAATCGAAAAGTTGCATTTGAGCTGGCTAAACAAAAAGGATGGGCAACATTCTCAGTATCCAGTAATGGAACTATAAGATCATTACAGGGTGTTGATGTTTTAGGCTTTCCTACTTATTTAACAACATACAATAACATTATCGCCGCCGCAACAACCCGAACCAATACGGTACAACCGGGTGGAAGCCTGGGCTTAAACTTATCAGGTTCAAGTAGTTTTATGGCTAATAAACTCGCCATATGGGATGGAGGGTCAGTTTTTTCAAATCACCAGGAATTTGCAGGTAAAACCATAACACTAAAAGACAATGCAAGTGTAGTTGACCATTCAACGCATGTTGCTGGCACCATGATAGCTAAGGGAGCTTACGCGCCAGCCAGGGGCATGGCGTTTGGTGCCACAACGCTTTTATCGTACGAGTTTAATAACGATGCGGTAAAAATGGCATTAGCGGCACCTAATCTGCTTGTTTCAAATCACTCCTATGGTTATGTAGCCGGTTGGAATTATAATGATACTCAAAGCAGGTGGGAATGGTATGGATTGCCGGGAGACACGGAAGATTATAAATTTGGTTTTTACGGAACTGACGCGCAGGCGTATGATCATATTGCTTATAACGCACCTAAATATTTAATTGTAGAAGCTGCTGGCAATAACCGCGGTGAAACCGGCCCGCTAGTAGGCGATACCTATTATGGTTATAACTCGCGTACTGATCAAACGATGGTTAATAAAGGGCCGCGGCCGGGCAACATAAGCAGTAATAATGGATATGATATAATTAGCTTAACAGCCAATGCAAAAAACATACTGACAGTAGGAGCGGTAAACCCCTTACCAAATGGGCCATTAAGTGCTGGCGATGTAAAAATTGCAAGTTTTAGTAGTTGGGGGCCAACAGATGATGGCCGGATTAAACCGGATATTTGTGGCGATGGTGTGAATGTTTTGTCGGCTGGAGTTACAGCCCCTGATGCTTATATCACCTTGTCTGGTACTTCTATGGCAACACCCAATGTAAGCGCGTCTGTATTTTTATTGCAGGAATATTATGCGCAAAAAAACAGCGGGAATTTTATGCTTTCCTCAACGCTTAAAGGGTTGGTATGCCATACAGCGTTGGATGCCGGTAATCCCGGGCCCGATTATATATATGGTTGGGGATTATTAGATATGTCTAAAGCAGCTCAGGCAATTACTGATAACGGCTTAAAAAGCATAGTTACAGAAAAGAATATTACCCAAGGTCAAATTCAAACTTATGGTGTAACAGCATCAGGCAATGGCCCATTAGTGGCAACCATAGCATGGACAGATCCCGAAGGAACTACTACCTTGGATGGTACAATTAACGATCGTACACCTAAGTTGGTTAATGATTTGGACATTAGAGTAAGTGATGGTACAACAACCTTTAAACCTTGGGTATTGGATCCCAATAATCCATCGGCAGCAGCTGTTAATGGTGATAACATCAGAGATAATATTGAACAAGTTTATATACCAACTGCGGCTCCTGGTGTTAATTACACCATTACTGTATCGCACAAAGGAATATTAAAAAATAATGGACAAGCTTATTCCCTGATTGTAACTGGTATAGGGGGAGCAGTATATTGCGCCTCAGGCCCATTATCAAGTGCTGATTCCAGAATAAATAACGTTACATTTTCCGACATTAATAATACGCCGCCTACAGGCTGTACCACCTATTCAAACTACACCAATCTAACAGCAACTTTAGAGTTAGGTAAAACATATCCCATGAGCATTACAGCAAGTACCTGTGGTGCCAATTTTAACAAAATAGCTAAAGTATATATAGACTGGAATGGAAATGGAAGTTTTAATGATGCTGGTGAACTGGTAGCAACATCGTCCGTTATTAACGCAACAGGTTCATTTACTGCAAATGTTACCATACCAACAAATGTAATACCCGGTAATTATAGCTTAATGCGTGTAGTGTTATCAGAAACTAATGACCCTAATACAATTACTTCTTGTGGTTCTTATGGAAAAGGAGAAACTCAGGATTATAGAGTTAAATTTGTAAATGCTAGTATTGATGCCGGGGTTACTGCAATAAATAGCCCGGCAGTGAGTGGCACGTGCCCTTCTGCAAATGGCAGTATATCAATTCATATCAAAAATTTTGGTACTAGCACGTTAAGCAACATCCCGGTAAATGTAACCATTAACTCGTCGGCCGGAACTGTTACATTTAGCGAAATCTACTCTGGCACATTGCCTCCTTTAGCCGAAGATGATTTTTTACTTTCCAATACCTTTAGCGCTATAGCAGGGACCACCTATACAATAACAGCTGCTACCGCGCTTCCAACCGATCCGGTAGTGGGTAATAACCCAACTAGCATAGTCGCTGCTATCAGTACCTCCCCTGTGCCTATTAATTTATTAGCTTTTTATTGTAATGATGCCCAATTGTACAATTTAACAGGAACAGGCGATGGCTTACTATTTTGGTATAAAAATATAAATGATGCTATCCCATTTGCGTTTGGTTCGAGTATAGTAACTGCGCAAACACCTTCAAACAACAACTATTATGCAGGTTTAAATAATTTTAGCGGTAACGTTGGCCTGACTACAAAAAATATATTTTCTGGCGGGGGGTATAATCAGTTTACCCCATCTGTAACAGTCACTACCAAAGTGCCGGTTACTATACAAAGCGCCAGGTTATACGTTGGCAACTCCGGTAAAATTTTATTTACAGTAAGTAATGCAAAAAATGGACAAGTCGTTTCCAGTACAACAATTAACGTTATAGCAACGCGAGCTACCCCACTCCCGGGTGCACAACCCGATGACCCTGGCGATATAGGCAAAGTTTATAATTTAAATTTATCGTTACCAGCTGCTGGTACATACAACATATCAATATCATACCCGGATAATGCAACTATTTATCGTAATAACGCAGGTGTAACAGGCTATCCTTTTACTTTGGGTGGTATTTTTAGCATAGATGGGAACAGCAACTCATCAAGTTTTTATTATTATCTGTATGATGTTCATGTTCAAAGTTTGGGCTGCGCTTCGTCGGCACGTGTTGCAGTTGCATTAACTAAGCCAATAATTACTCAAGCAGGAATTAACCTGACTTCAAACTTTAGTTCAGGCAATCAATGGTATCTAAATGATATCGCTATTCCGGGTGCAACTAACCAACCTTATATCCCTCTTCAAAGTGGAATATATCGGGTGGACGTCAGTTCAGTTAGCGGCTGTGTTTCGAGATCGGATAATTACAGTTTTGTTTTACCAGCAAAAGATGGCGGAGATGGTGCTGAAATATCTTTGGGTATTTTCCCGGTTCCAACCAGTGGGCAGTTAAACATCGCATTTAATGCCCTTAAAGATGAGCAGGTAACCTTCCTTTTTGTTAATACCTTGGGGGAGAATGTTTACCAGGATATACGGCAGTTAACAGCAGGCCCATTTAATGCCATTTTAAATTTATCAGCTTTCTCTTCTGGAATATATTTCATGCATATAACCGTTGGCAATAAATCTTATGTCAGAAAAATTTCAATTATAAAATAGCCGGGCAAATAATGCCCGGCTAGGTTTTTTTTAGAAAGTGTATTTTATCCCTACTCCTGGAGCGATATCAAAAAATGGCCCTGTGGCCAGTTCAAGCCTTGGGTTTAGGTCGATACTAACAGCAATTGGTGCTTTAGGGATAACGTACTCTAACCCTAAAACAGCATCCGCACCTAACAGCAGCTGATTACTATGATAATCCTGATCGCTTGATCCAAACCTTTCGTATTTACCGCTGCCAATAGAGCCAATATGCGCTCCTGCGCCATAATAAAACTTTAAGTCGGGCAGGCTAAATGCTGTTTGGTGTATCTCATACAACCCGGTGATAATGATGCCGTGCGATCTGAAACCTAGGATTCCCTCTAAAGCAATTGCTTTTTGGGTAAAATATTTAATAGACAACCCATTTTCATATCCGCCGAATTTGCCACCTATGGCAGTTTGATAAGATTGCGCATCAGCTTTCTTGCCGGCAAACATAATTGCAGATAAAAGAAGGATAAATAATAGTAGCTTTTTCATAGTAGTGTTTAAGTTAAAACAAGCAGCTATCAATTTTAGTGCCATAGGGTATAAAAAATGTATAACATTCAAGTATAAATACTATAATTTCTAAAGCAGATAACTAACAAGAAAATATACAGCCATAATTTATATATTTGATTAAAGGCTTTGTCTAAACCTTAATTTACATAAACCTGAATTTTTAAATACTAACTTTATTTATTGCAATGGCCATAACACGGGTATTTGATCTGTTACCGTATAATTTGGAAAAGTTTCCTAAGGCTGACATGCTGGCGTATAAGGAAGCTGGCGTATGGGCTAAATATTCGTCCCTGCAAGTTACCGAAACCATTAATTTTTTAAGTTATGGCTTGCTTGCCTTAGGGATAAAAAAAGATGATAAAGTGGCAATTATGTCGCCGAATCGACCGGAATGGAATTTTTGTGATTTCGGTATCATGCAGATAGGGGCTACACAAGTGCCTATGTACCCAACATTAAGTGATGCTGATATTGAATTTATAATAAAGGATGCTGGAATAAAACTTGTTTTTGTAGCCGATAAAGATATATTTCACAAAATAGAAAGTGTAAAGGCGAAGTGCGCGATAGAACTGGATGTATACAGCTACGAAAAAATTGAGGGAGTTAAACAATGGTTAGACATATTGGAGTTAGGTAAAGCGAACCAACAGCACAACTTACAGTCTTATCGCGATAAAATACGGCCAGATGATCTGTTAACCCTGATCTATACTTCCGGAACAACCGGAACACCCAAGGGGGTAATGCTTACCCATGGCAACCTTGTCAGCAATTTTACACAAGCTTCTAAATTATATCCAGCGGAAATAACCAGGGCATTAAGTTTCTTACCCATGTCGCATATTTTTGAGCGAATGGTGATTTACATGTACATATATCTTGGTATATCTATTTATTACGCGCAAAGTATGGATACCATAGTAGCCGATATGCAGGAGGTAAAACCACATTGTTTTACTACCGTGCCCCGGTTGTTAGAAAAGGTTTATGACAGGATAGTGGCTAAAGGAGCCGGGCTTACAGGCGCTAAGAAAAAAATATTCGATTGGTCGTTAAAACTTGGGCTCCATTATGAAATGGATGGCGCAAATGGATGGTTATATGAGCTTAAACTAAAAGTAGCCCGTAAATTGGTTTTTAGTAAATGGAAAGAGGCGTTGGGCGGCGATATTATTGCCATCGTATCAGGCGGTGCGGCATTGCAACCCCGGTTGGCGCGGGTTTTTTGGGCCGCGGGTATTAAAGTATTAGAAGGCTATGGATTAACAGAAACCTCCCCCGTAATAGCCGTTAATTGCCCACAGCCAGATGGTACAAAGTTTGGAACAGTAGGCCCTGTTCTGGAAGATGTAACGGTTAAGATAGCGGCAGATGGTGAGATAATGGTTAAAGGGCCAAATGTAATGAAAGGCTATTATAATCGTGAAGATGCTACCAAAGAGGCCTTTGATGCTGATGGCTATTTCCATACCGGCGATATTGGCGAACTGGTAGAAAACAAATACCTGCGTATAACCGACCGGAAAAAGGAGATATTTAAAACAGCTGGCGGTAAATACATTGCCCCGCAAACGCTCGAAAATAAATTTAAGGAGTCGCCGCTTATTGAACAGATCATCGTTATTGGCGAAAATCAGCGGTTCCCGGCTGCACTTATTCTTCCCTCATTTGATGCCTTAAAAGAGTGGTGTGCCAAAAAGGATATACCCTATACCTCAAAAGAGCAGATCGTTACTAACCCACAAGTGATCAATAAATTTAAACGGGAGATCGATCGTTATAATGTTGGATTTGGGCATTGGGAGCAAGTTAAAAAGTTTGAACTGATAGCTGATGAATGGTCAATTGCAACCGGGGAAATGACCCCCAAGCTAAGTCTTAAACGAAAAGTGATCTTAAAAAAATATGATAAACTGGTGGAAAAGATCTACAGTAGTGTGATGGGATAATATTTACATATTAAAAATATCAGTCCTGCCCTCCAGGTGGGATTTTTTGTTTTAAAAAAGTACCGTTTTTTTTCAATAAAATTATGCTTGCATATTAAACTTTTCCTTTATATATTTGTTATGCTTGCATAGCAAATATGAAACCCGAAGAAACTATTGATTTTTATTTAAAAGTGGTTTGGCAAACAGTAGCAAACAGGTACAACAACCTGGCTGCCGAATTTGGCATTACACAATCTATTGGCTACTTATTGATAAATATTGATGATAAAGAGGGTACAACGGTATCACAAGTAGCAGCCTTGCTGGGCTTAAAATCTACTAGCTTATCCAGGATGCTGTCAAATCTGGAAGGTATGGGCTTAATTTACCGGGAATCTAACAAAGGTGATAAGCGATCGGTAAAGATCCATCTTACAGACCTCGGCAAAGAAAAAAGACATAAGGCGCGTGTTGTTGTTCGCAAATTCAATGATTATTTAAATGATCATATCAGCGACGGCGAAAAGCAACAGCTAACTAACATATTAAAAAAAATAAACCAAATAACTACTGATTATAAACCCGAATAAACTTTCATTCAACTCTTTCAATATCAAAGATTTGAATGAAGGTTTAACATTTACCAAATGAAAAGATCGATAAAAAAAGTTGCTATTTTAGGTTCGGGAGTTATGGGGTCGAGGATAGCGTGCCATTTTGCCAATATTGGTGTTGAGGTATTGCTGCTAGATATTGCGCCAAAAGAACTAACGCCCGATGAACAAACTAAAGGCCTTACAGTCGAAAGCCCGAAAGTTAGAAACAGGATCGTAAATACAGCATTAGAAACCGCTATAAAGTCAAATCCATCGCCGGTATTTACTAAGGATGTGATAAGCCGCATCACTACCGGGAATTTTGATGATAACATGAAAGATATTGCCACTTGTGATTGGACAATTGAGGTGGTGGTAGAAAACCTGAATATCAAAAAGAAAGTTTATGATCAGGTTGAAACATATCGCAAACCCGGCACATTGATCACATCAAACACGTCGGGTATCCCTATCCATTTAATGGCCGAAGGTAGGACTGATGATTTTAAGGCTCATTTTTGTGGAACGCATTTTTTTAACCCACCCAGGTATTTACGCTTACTCGAAATAATTCCAACACCATTTACCAGTACCGAAGTGGTTGATTTTTTGATGCATTATGGCGATAAGTTTTTAGGTAAGACCACCGTTTTATGTAAGGATACGCCTGCATTTATTGCCAACAGGGTAGGCGTTTATTCTATTATGGCGTTGTTGCACCTGGTTGAAAAAATGGATCTCACAGTTGAGGAGGTGGACAAATTTACAGGCCCGGTATTGGGTAGGCCTAAATCGGCCACATTTCGCACAAGTGATGTGGTAGGGTTGGATACCATGATAAACGTTGCCAACGGCTTGTATAACAATTGCCCTGATGATAAAGCCCGCGAATTGTTTACACTGCCCGACTATGTGAAAAAGATGGCAGAAAACAAGTGGTTGGGCGATAAAACTAAACAAGGCTTTTATAAAAAAATAAAGAACGCAGACGGCTCAAGTGAAATTTTGGCACTCGACCTTAAAACATTAACATATAAACCACAAATAAAAGTTAAATCGGCTACGCTGGAAGCTACCAAACCGGTAGAAAATCTTCGTGAGCGGATGAAGGTTTACGCCAGCGGAACCGATAAAGCGGGTGAGTTTTTCCGCACTTCATTTTATGGCTTATTTGAGTATGTATCCGACAGGATTCCCGAAATATCAGACGAGCTTTACCGTATTGACGATGCTTTACGAGCAGGTTTTGGGTGGGAGCTTGGCCCGTTTGAAGTTTGGGATGCCCTGGGTGTAAGTGCCACGGCTGCTGCAATGAAAGAAAAAGGTAACCAAGCTGCTGCCTGGGTACATGAGATGTTGGATGCCGGCCATGCATCCTTTTACAAGGTGGAAGGAGGCATTAAAAAATATTATGATATTCCCTCAAAAAGCTACAAAGCACTTCCTGGAGCAGAGAGTTTTATCATTCTGGATAATATTCGCGCAAGTAAAACGATCTGGAAGAATTCCGGTACTACTATAACCGATCTGGGCGATGGTATTATTAACCTGGAATTCCATACCAAAATGAATACCATTGGGGGCGAAGTAATACAAGGTATTAACAAAGCCATTGATCTGGCCGAAAAAGATTTCAGGGGATTGGTTATCGGTAATGATGGGGCTAATTTTTCGGCTGGGGCTAATGTAGGTATGATATTTATGGCCGCTGTTGAGCAAGAATGGGATGAAATTAATATGGCCATCCGCGCGTTCCAAAACACCTCCATGAGGATCCGCTATTCGTCTATACCTGTTATTGTGGCAGCACATAATTTAACGCTTGGCGGGGGGTGTGAGTTTAGCCTCCATGCGGACCATGTTCAACTTAGTGCCGAAACGTATATGGGTTTGGTGGAGTTTGGTGTTGGGCTAATTCCTGGTGGAGGGGGTAGCAAAGAGTTTGCTTTAAGAGCATCTGATGATTATCGCGATGGCCAAATTGAGCAGAACATTCTTAAAGAAAGGTTCCTAACCATTGGCATGGCCAAAGTTTCAACATCGGCCGCAGATGCTTATGACCTGGGCTATCTATTGAAAGATAAATATGGCATCAGCATGAACCGCAGCCGTTTAATAGCAGACGCCAAGGAAAAAGCAATCGAACTGGCTGATGCCGGATATACCCAGCCCGCGCATCGTACTGATATTAAGGTGTTGGGGAAATCGGGTTTGGGGATGGTATACATTGGTGCCAACTCCATGTATTCGGGTCATTATATATCCGAGCATGATAAAAAAATCTCTGAAAAATTAGGTTATGTATTATGTGGTGGCGATCTGTCTGCCCCTACGTTAGTAACTGAGCAATATTTGCTTGATCTGGAAAGGGAAGTCTTTTTATCGCTATGCGGCGAAAAAAAGACGTTGGAAAGAATACAATCAATTTTGACTAAAGGAAAGCCGTTAAGAAATTAATCGGCCCCGCCTTAGGGGGGCTAAATATTAATAAAACATGCAAGAAGCATATATCATAGCAGGATACAGAACCGCGGTTGGCAAATCAACCCGCGGTGTATTTCGTTTTACTCGCCCTGATGATTTGGCGGTGGATGTGATCCGTCATTTAGTAGCCTCGGTGCCTGGTTTGGATAAAGACAGGATTGATGACGTAATTGTTGGCAATGCCTCACCCGAAGCAGAGCAAGGGCTGAATGTTGCCCGCCTGATCTCGTTAATGGGTTTGGATACCGATAAGGTTCCGGGTGTGGTAATGAACCGCTACTGCGCGTCGGGATTAGAGACCATCGCTACCGCAACCGCCAAGATCAGATCTGGAATGGCCGATTGTATTATTGCCGGAGGTGTGGAAAGCATGTCGATGCTGCCAATGGGCGGTTGGAAAATAGTGCCTAACCCTGCAATTGCTATAACAAACCCGGACTGGTACTGGAATATGGGCCTGACTGCCGAAGCGGTTGCAAAAGAATATAAAGTTAGCCGGGAAGATCAGGATGAGTTTTCGTACCTATCGCACCAAAAAGCCATCAAAGCTATAACCGATGGCCGGATGAAGCATGGCGTGGTACCCATCACCGTTAAGGAAACTTACCTGGATGATAACCTGAAAAAGAAAACCCGGGAATACATTGTTGATACCGACGAAGGCCCACGTGCAGATACCAGCATTGATAAACTTGCCAAATTAAAACCAGTTTTCGCTGCCGATGGCGTAATTACTGCCGGTAATTCATCTCAAACATCGGATGGTGCCGCGTTTGTACTAGTCGTATCCGAAAAAATGCTGAAGGAACTCAATGTACAACCGATAGCACGTTTGGTTAGTTATAGCGTTGCTGGTGTGCCACCAAGAATAATGGGTATAGGCCCAATATATGCCATCCCGAAAGCATTGGAGCAAGCAGGAATGAAACTGGATCAAATTGATCTGATAGAATTGAACGAGGCCTTCGCTTCGCAATCATTAGCAGTGGTTAGAGCGTTAGGTATTGACTCTGATAAATTAAATCCAAACGGGGGTGCTATAGCATTGGGACATCCGCTGGGTTGTACAGGAGCTAAGCTAACTGTACAATTACTAAATGAACTTAAACAAAGAAAGCAGAAATACGGATTAGTAACAATGTGTGTTGGAACTGGGCAAGGCGCAGCAGGCGTATTTGAAATGTTATAAATATAAAGCAGCAAATAATTCCCTCACAATTGCTTGTTGCACTTTAATTAATTAAACAAATGGAAACAATACACAAAACAAACATCAAAGGGGGCGAGTTTATTATTCGTGAAACAGCGGCAGAGGATATTTTTATACCAGAGGAGTTTGACGAAGAATCGCAGATGATAAGGAAAACCTGTGAAGACTTTTTGGCTGTTGAGGTTTTGCCTATATTGAATCGGATTGATGCGCAGGAAGAAGGCTTAATGGCGGGTTTAATGGATAAGGCTGGCGAATTAGGTTTACTAGGTGTTTCCATCCCTGAAGAGTACGGAGGTTTTGGTAAAAACTTCAATACCTCCATGTTAGTTGCAGATGCTGTTGGTGCCGGTTTTTCGTTCGCTGTAGCCATTTCGGCGCATACGGGTATTGGCACTTTACCTATATTGTATTATGGTGATGCCGCCCAAAAGTCGAAATACATTCCCAAGTTGGCTTCGGGTGAGTGGAAAGCCGCCTATTGCTTAACCGAGCCAAATTCGGGCTCGGATGCAAACTCGGGCCGCACAAAAGCGATATTAAATGCAGAAGGCACGCATTATTTAATCACCGGTCAGAAAATGTGGATCACCAACGGTGGCTTTGCGGATATCTTTATTGTATTTGCTAAAATTGCTGATGATGCTAACCTGAGTGCTTTTATTGTAGAAAAGGAATTTGGCGGCATTAGTATGAATCCGGAAGAACATAAATTGGGTATCAAAGGATCATCAACCCGGCAGGTGTTTTTTAATGATTGCCCGGTGCCAGTAGAGAATATGCTGTCAGACAGGCAAAACGGGTTTAAAATAGCAGTAAATATCCTGAATATCGGGCGTATTAAATTGGGTGCCGCGGCTATTGGTTCATCCCGCATGGCATTAAATTACGCTATAAATTACGCTAATGAGCGGATTCAGTTTAAGCTGCCTATTTCAAAATTTGGTGCCATCCGTTATAAAATAGCCGAAATGGCTACCCGGATATATGCCGTGGAAAGTGCCGCTTACCGCGCCGGGCAGAATATAGATGATGAATATGAGACCTTGGTTGCTAGTGGAACAGATTCTGCGAAAGCAAAATTAAAGTCGACCGAACAGTTTGCAGTAGAGTGCGCTATTTTGAAAGTATGGGGATCTGAAATGCTTGATTATGTTGTTGACGAAGGTTTGCAGGTCTATGGGGGCATGGGCTATTCGGCAGAAGCACCAATGGAGCGCGCCTATCGGGATAGTCGGATCAACCGCATATTTGAAGGCACTAATGAGATTAACCGCATGTTAATTGTTGATATGCTTTTGAAGCGTGCCTTAAAAGGCGAACTAGATCTGATGACGCCTGCCCAGGCCATTGCCGGGGAGCTCATGTCTATTCCGGATTTTGCACCTGAAGATGATTCCTTATTTGCCTATGAGAAGAAAGTATTAAAAAATTTGAAAAAAACCGGATTGATGATAGCCGGCGCAGCGGTGCAAAAATTGATGGCCACTTTAGGTAAAGAGCAGGAGATTTTAATGAATATTGCTGATATTATAGGCTATGTTTATGTTGCTGAATCAACCATTTTGCGAACCGAGAAGCTTGTTAAGCTACGCGGCGAGACTGCTTGTACAGGCCAATTAGACATGATGCGCATATATCTCAGCCAAACTGCCGACCATGTTTATATTGCAGGGAAGGAAGCTTTAAACTCATTTGCCGAAGGCGACGAGTTTCGCGCGATGATGGTGGGTTTGAAACGATTTACAAAAACTGAGCCCTTTAATATAAAAAATGCCAGGCAAAATGTGGCTAAACAGCTTATAGAAGCTAATAAATATTGTTATTAACTGACCCTTAATATAGCGTGCAACGCCATTGCCCACCCGGCAATGGCGCTTGTTTTGACCGCTCTCCTCAACCAAATTAATTCCTGCTTTGACTAAGACTTTTAAATGCTGATATGCGTTTATTATTAAGCCTTTTTGTGCATGGCTAAGCCAGCAAACATGTTTTTTAAATTAAAATATGTTAAAAAGTGTTAAGGTTCTGTTTTTGAATTTTAAAAAGATAAATTTGCCCTTTATAAATAAAATGAATCGAGTAGTATTATTATGTGTGTTGATGTGCAGTTTACTGGTAGCTTGTAAAAAAGATAACGGTGAAATTCAGCAGGCACAGATACAGTTAACAATAGATACTAACATTATTGTAAAATACATAAAGGATAATAATTTGACCAAAGTGGTTAGAGACTCCCTGGGAAAATTTCCGACAGGTGTTTTTTATAAAATTGATACGTTAGGAACAGGGAGCGGCCTTTTTACAAGTTCAACACTCATTACTGTTGGTTATACCGGCATGTTGCTGGGCTCAACAAATGTTTTTGCAAAAATTGACAAATTTCACCCTGCATACAGTTATGGACAAATGATTACAGGCTGGCAAATGGGTGTAAAGCATATCAAAAAAGGTGGTACAATACGATTATTTATCCCCTCTGGTTTTGCTTATGGCCCTTACGAGCAACCTGTATTAGGCCTGCCCGCTAATGCGATACTCGATTTTAAAATAAAACTTTACGATATAACAAACTGATTAAATGAAAAGAATTTTATTTGCCTTAATGGCATTTTGCGCTCTCGGTGTAATATCATGCAGAAAGAGTAGTATTGATGAAAGTATCCAGAAATTTGACGCCGACCAGATACAGGCCTATATAAAACAAAGCGGCCTTACCGGGATGACGCGCGATACCTCAGGCGGAGATACAACAGGGATTTACTATCAGGTTATTACACCCGGAACAGGTGCTATTGTAAAAGACACAAGTAGGGTATCATTTGTATACACGGCTAAAACATTTGATGGAAGTTATACGTCAACAGACACTATCCTAAATCACACCAATAATTTTTTAGCTTATATAGCACCCGCTGGTGTACGCCTGGGTATATTAAATATAATAAAACGTACTGGTGGAAAGATAAGGTTGTTGATACCATCGCGACTAGCATATGGGCTAGGTGGTAATACTTTGTATTCGTATGAAACCGATGGTAAAACAGTTACATCAACACCACATGCAATTGCAGGTAACCAAAGTATGGATTATACTATAGAGTTGGTTAGTAGCCGCACACCGGGCCATAACCCCAATTATCAGGCAATATATGACGACTTGAGTATTCAAAAATATTTGGCAGCTAATAACTTATCAGGGTTTATAAAAGATACAATAAAGGCAGATATTTATAAAAACACCCCAGCTTATCGTTCAGTGTTTTATTATAAAGTTACGCAAGCCGGTACCGGAACCCTAGCAATAAATAATAATTCAACTGTAAATATGACCTATACAGGTTCATTATTTGACGGGACAACTATTGCCCAGGATAATTCAGCTGGTGTTGGAGTTACTTTTTATTCGTTGTATAACGTGCCTTTTATAGGATGGCAGCAAGCGTTAACACATGTTAACGCGGGTGGTAAAATCACTTTTATATTACCATCAGCATTGGGCGGCGGCGATTCTCCAACTACAAGCCCTTTAACCGGATATTCATTAGCACCATTTAGCTGCTTAAGATTTGACATTAACGTTTTAACGGTAATTAACTAGCTGCTAAGTGCTTCTTTAAAGATCTTTAAACAACGTTCACGTGCAAAAACGTGCGCTACAATGGGTTTCGGATACTGGGTAAAATCAGCATACTCCGGCACCCATTTTTTTATGTACTCCAATTGGGGGTCAAATTTTTTCATTTGCGTTTCCGGATTAAAGATCCTGAAATAAGGGGCTGCATCAGTACCCGATCCGGCGGCCCATTGCCAGCCGCCTACATTACTTGCCATTTCATAGTCTAAAAGCTTCGTTGCAAAATAGCGTTCGCCCCAGCGCCAGTCAATCAACAAGTGTTTGCTTAAAAAGCTTGCCGTTACCATGCGTACACGGTTGTGCATGTAACCTGTGGCATTGAGTTCGCGCATGCCTGCATCAACTAGCGGGTAGCCGGTTTTACCATCGCACCAAGCATTAAATTCAACCTCGTTGTTACGCCATTTTATACGGTCGTATTCTGGCCTGAAAGCATGGTTGGCCATATGCGGAAAGTGAAACAAGATCATCATATAAAAGTCGCGCCAGATCAATTCATTCAGCCAGGTTTTTTCTGTAGCGTTATTAGCGTCACGGGCCAATTGCCTAATGCTAATAGTGCCAAATCGTAAATGTAAACCTATATGTGAGGTGCCGTTTATTCCTGGATAGTCACGCTTGTTTACATAATCCCTAATAATAGGCTTATAGCTTTTATTCGGAAATTTAAGTGAACTTAGCTCAAAGCCAATAGCATTTAAATCCGGCACTTTTAATGGCCCTGTGTTATAGAGATTTTCAAGATACTTTTCAGTAGGATATGATTTTAAATAAAAATCATTCAGCTTTCCATACCATTTGCGTTTATATGGGGTAAATACGGTATAAGGCTTTTGGTCATCTTTTACAACTTCGTTTTTCTCAAATATAACCTGGTCCTTATAGGTATAGTAAGGGATGTCTTTTTTATCCAGTTTATGTTCTATGGCATTATCACGTGCCTGCGCATAGGGTTCATAATCATGGTTAGTATAAACTGCGGCCACGTTAAACTCTTGCAGAACCTCATCCCAGGCGTTAAGTGGCGAGGCGTATTTTATAAGCATCGAGGAGTTAAGACGACTTAGCTCATGATATAAAGCTTGTATGGTTTGGTAAATAAATGTTACCCGCGCATCTTTTTTATCGTCAAGTTTATCTAATATTTCAGGATCGAAAATAAACAGTGGCAATACCGGATGGCCACCTTTTAACGCATGGAACAAACCTGCATTATCATGGAGCCTTAAATCACGTCGAAACCAAAATACACTAACGGTTTGCTGCATTAATTAATTTAATTAGGGCAACGCATATTTAGCTAAAAGGTTTGGATATTAAAACAACCATGCCAATAAAGCTAATGAACCTGCTTGATGCCGGGTTCATTAGCTTTTATGACGATAATTATATGATCAGTTAAATTTCACATTGCCGTATTTAGATGTTATAATCACCATCTTATCAGCGTTACCTTTACCTATATGGCCTCTATACGTTTTGGTTGGATTAAAACCTCGCTCATCCTCGGGCGATTTGTTATTTATAGTTGAATGGTCTCCCGCGTGGAAGTCGCCATAATTTACGGTTACGTCAAAATCAAAATCCGGATTACCATTTATTCCTAGCAATACATTGGAATAAGCAGCGTCAATATCCAGTTTTTTTAAATTCTTATCCACTTCTGTAATCTGGAAACCGCCGGTATATCTGATTTTAACTATACCTGAAGTTTTTATTTTGCCGATTTTGGCTGAACCATAGCTGATGTCTGCGTTTATATTATCACAAGATTCCAGATTGAGATTACCATAAGCTATTTTTAAAGTACCTCCCATTAAACTCTCAACCACAGCACTACCATAGCGGCTCGTAATATCGTTTACCTCATTGGTGAGGTTTTTGGCATTAAAGCTGCCGTACGAACTGTTGATCGTAACTTTTCCACTAAAATCGGGCAATACTGTTGCGCCATAGCGGTTTGTGATAGATAAGGCATTTTTTGATGGCATGTAAATCATGTAGTTTACTTCAACTTTATGAGCGTGGTTTTTGATTCCACTCCAGATATTCCACGATCCATTTGCTTCATTATTGATTTTAGTGGTAAATTCAACAAGGGATCCATTTTTGTTATCAATGATGCTAACGCCATCCAGTATCTTTTGCGCGTCACCATCACCATACGCTGCAGCTTTGATTTCTACGTCAACCTTAAATTCATTTTTATTCCAGGTATTAACTATCACCTTACCATATTTATTATCAATTTGTAATTTATCACCCGAGTTGATAGCATATGTTTTACTGTAGTTTTTAGTCAATTCTTTTGTCTGGGTGTTTTGGTTTTTATCTTCCGAGCTGCTATCCAGGTATGTGAAATTGAAATTCATGCTCTCATCCAAGCCTTTAAATGCATCATTAAGGGTTTTGTCGATACCCTCAAATTTAAAGTTTAGGTTTTTATCAAAATTTTTAAACTGTTTTTTAAACTTCTTATTGAAATTTTTAGATGCTATTTTTAAATTCTGCAAATTGAGCTTAATTTTTTCATCGAGTTTTAATGTGTCAAGTTTGATCTGTAAGTCTTTCATTTTCAGCTCAAATTCCTGCATTTTAAGATCAGTCTTTTTTTCTTCTTTGGAGGATATATCCTGACTAACGGCTATGCCATGGCTGCATACTATTATAATGGCAGCTAAGAGGGTTGATTTAAATATTTTTAGTTGCATGATCTTGTTCTTTTTTAATTTGATTAAATTGTTCAATTACCTGTAGTTGCTGATTAAGCACCTGGGTTTGTATTTGCAAGTTCCGGATCATTGCACGTAAAACACGTTCCTGGTTAGGGCTGGTAGCTAAATCATTATTTAGTTTTTTATAAGTGGAATCCATGGCAGAAATTTCTAGGCTAAACTCATGATATAGTTGAGGGTCGCTTTGGGCCAGTGCTTTTAACTCAGTACGCTTGTTTTCAACCAGCGATGCATATTGCACTTGTTGTTTGGCGTATTCGGGGTTTATGTCAGCAAGGTTAATGGTGGTGGCGTTTGATGCTTTTTTTAAATATAACACGAAACCTACGCCCATTACTAAAATTACTATCGCGGCTACGCGCATTACAAAACCAAGTGTGAAAGATTTTTCCTTTCGCTTTTTTGGCAATTGTTCGTTCAACAGTAGTTTATGCTCAACCCTCGTCCATAAATCATTATCCAGTTCCATGTCATCAAATTCGGCACGGTTTGTTTTGATGAAATCCTCTAATCTCTTGCTCATGATCCTATTCCTTTTTGTTTTAACATTTCAATTAACTTTCTTTTGGCTCTTAAAAACTGCGTTCTGGATGTGTTTTCACTGATTTTTAGTACTTGTCCAATTTCTTCATGATCATATCCTTCCAGTAAATACAGCGATAATACAATCCGGTATTGATCGGGTAATAGTTTTATAGCTGCCTTTACTTGCGCCACTTTTAATAGTATTTCCTCATTGTCGCTTTCATCTTCATCCGCAATGATTTCTAATTGTTCATCCTCAATATCAACAAATTGCATTTTGCGTTTACGCAGCAGATTTATTGACCGATGAATAACAATTTGCTTCAGCCATAAGCCAAAGGTAGTTTCCTGCCTAAAATCTTTGATCCTGGCAAATGCATCTAAAAAAGATTCTTGCAAAACGTCCTGAGCCTCATCCAAATTATCAACTATCCTATAGGCTGTGTTCAGCATCGCCTTGGAATACAGTTGGTATAATTCGTAATGGGCTTTTTTGCTGCCTTGCTTGCACTCAACCACCAGGCTATAATGCTTGTCTACATAAACAGATTCCAAATTTTAAACGGTTTTCAAATAAATGACACGCTTTTATTTAGTACGTTGCACAAAACAATAAATTTATGTTGTAGCGCTTAAAAAATCATCAATAGAATTGATGGCGTTTTGATAGCGAGTACTGCCAGATCCTGAAATAACAGTGTACCGGGCATTTAAAGCTTCCAGTTCTTTATACCATATCTGCATAAAGTGTTCCCGTAGATGAGGGAAATCACGGAGGGGGTCGTCCTGCCAGGGGAGGTCAATATCTAAAAGCAGATATAAATCATAATGATGATGTGATAGTTCGTCAATTACCTGCTGTGGGGTTTGCCCAAACGTATGATCACTCCATATTTTTACGGTAATGAAAGTTGTATCGCAAATTAAAATATGATTGGCTGTATGGAGCATTTGATTTTCGAGATCAATTTGTCCATAAAACATATTGATCTCATCTTGCCACGTTGGCGGCTCTGATAAATTATTACAATACGCCCTCGCAAACTCTGGCACCCATACCGTATTATAATGATCGGCCAAAAATGCCGACATGGTTGATTTGCCTGTAGATTCGGGGCCAACAATTGCTATTTTAACAACAGGCTTGCTCATCGTGTTAAACATTGTTGCTTATAATAGTCTTTTCGCCAATCAAAATAACCAAATACGGCCAGGCCTAAATATACGCTCGATAATAAAGCGATCATTTTCATGTCTTTAACAAAATAAACGCCAGTATAAATCAGGTTTACAAATACCCAAAGGAGCCAGTTCTGCAGTATTCTGCGCGTCAAAAAAATTTGAGCAATTAAACTGCATACGGTTAAAAAGCTGTCGAGATACGGGAACGACGCCGGGGAGTAATGTAGTATTGGAGCAAGTGATGTTAAAAAAAAGCCTAAAGCAGGAGATACTGTAATAATTATTATAGCCGACCACCATATTTGTTTTTTTGTGATGGATTTTATGGGTACCGGTATTTTTTGAGGCGACGAACTACTCCAGAAATACCAGCCATATATGTTGCTTATAAAAAGATAAGTATATTGACCCATATCGGCATATAAATTATTTTTCGCAAAGATATAAACTAGTATGGCGGTGTTAATAAGAGCGAATGGCCAATTCCAGATGTTGTTTAATGCAGCCAACCAAACACAAGTAATGCCGGTTATAAAGGCTATTATTTCCAATAAATTTTGCCCACTTAACCAAATAGCTATAGTTTTAATTATTCCCATAGCTAAGACAGCTAATAAATACCCTGAAAGAAGCCAGACAACGAAACATCAAAATAATAACAGATCTTTCTAAGTGTATCCAACCTAATATCTACTTTGCCTGATTCTAAACGGGCTATGTTAATGTTGGTTTCGCTGTAAAACTTTTCCTGACTAACCTGATTTTGCCTTCGCAGACGTTTGATCTGAAGGGCTACCTTTTTTTTGAAGGCAATTTCGGAAGTATTAAGATATTCAAAATCAGTTAGAAGCATATGGCAGCATGAATAGATAAATATAGAAAAAAAATATTGTTTTTATAAATATTTAAAAGTAGCATAAAAGATAGCTAATTATATAAACAATTAAAATAAAGCGATAAATTTTTAACCTTTGTAAAAGTTGTAATTAAAATGATTGAAAATAAATTAAAATTCCTGACGTATTAGTATTTGTTTTAAACCCTCAAGGCACTTAACTTTGATATCAACAAAAGGCCCTACCAGCCCTATGAAATAAAAAGACATTCACATCTACCAATGAAAAATGTTTTTGTTTTGAATTCTCAGACGCCCATGCTGAGTGATTTTTGTTCTTTGTTTGGGTTTAATCAATAGTTTAAATTAATTAGGGGAAAGGGAGCTTCAAAAAAGCTCTCTTTTTTTTGTTAAAAACATTTTACTATGCATGCATAATATTATTATATTTGATTGACTATATAGCGCATTAAAAGAATTAACACTATCCCCCTGAAATTATGGACTTTAATTTATCAGAAGAACAGTTAATGATTAGGCAAGCCGCCCGCGATTTTGCCAACACCGAGCTTAAGCCCGGTGTTATTGATCGCGACGAGCATCAGCAGTTTCCGGCTGAGCAAGTTAAAAAGCTGGGAGAGCTTGGCTTTTTAGGGATGATGGTTGATCCAAAATACGGCGGCAGCGGAATGGATACCATATCATATGTGCTGGTAATGGAAGAGCTCTCAAAAATAGACGCCTCCGCGTCGGTAGTAGTATCTGTAAACAATTCCCTGGTATGTTACGGCCTTGAGCATTACGCCAACGAAGAACAGAAGCAGAAATATTTGATACCCTTAGCAAAAGGTGAAGTAATAGGAGCTTTTTGCCTTTCAGAGCCCGAAGCCGGCTCGGATGCTACATCACAGCATACAACTGCTATTGATATGGGCGATTATTATTTGCTTAACGGAACTAAAAACTGGATAACCAATGGCAACTCGGCCTCCACATACCTTGTTATGGCACAAACAGATGTATCTAAGGGGCACCATGGCATTAATACCCTAATTGTAGAACGGGGTATGGAAGGTTTTACAATAGGCAAAAAAGAAAATAAGCTTGGGATACGCGGTTCGGATACCCACTCTCTGATGTTCACTGACGTTAAAGTACCCAAGCAAAACAGAATAGGTGATGACGGCTTTGGATTTAAATTTGCCATGAAAACGTTGGATGGCGGCCGCATCGGCATAGCTTCACAAGCGTTGGGTATTGCATCAGGAGCTTTTGAGCTGGCTTTGCATTACAGTAAGGAGCGCAAAACGTTTGGTAAGCCCATTGCTGAGCATCAATCCGTTCAGTTTAAATTGGCAGATATGGCTACAGAGATAGAAACTGCCCGGCTGTTATGTTTTAAAGCTGCCTGGTTAAAAGATACTGGGCAGCCTTATGGGCAGGCAAGCGCTATGGCTAAGCTATATGCATCCGAGGTAGCAATGCGCACCACAATAGAGGCCGTGCAGATACACGGTGGATATGGCTTTGTAAAAGAATACCATGTGGAACGTTTAATGCGCGATGCCAAGATCACCCAGATATATGAAGGAACATCCGAAATACAGAAGATAGTTATCGCACGTGAGATTCTGAAATAAGGTTTTACAAACCGCAGACGCTTAGCATTAACTTTTGGGCATTAAAAGTTATAAATTTGATGGTATAATATTGTTATGAAAACGCCGCCTTTTTATATATGCGTAATGTTATTGGTGTTTAACGCTGGTATTGGCACGGCTCAAAAAAAGCTGGTAAACGGTGTATGGCATGCTGCGCTCACCACCGCGACAGGCAAACAAATACCATTTAACTTTGAGGTTAAGGATACTTTAGGCAAAAAACAGTTGGCCATAATTAATGGCAGCGAACGCTTTAAGGTATCTGATATCGAAACAAAAGATGATTCGATACTCATTCATATGCCTTTATTTGATTCGGAAATTAAAACCCGTGTTGAAGGCAATACCCTCAAAGGAAAATGGATAAAGCATCTGCCCCAAAAAGATGTGGCTATGGATTTTTTTGCCCGGCCGAATGAACCTGTACGCTTTTTAGATGCGCGTACGAAACCAAGGTATAATATACAGGGCCGCTGGTCGGCAATTTTTGCCGGTGGTGAAACTACTGTCGCGGAGTTTAAGCAGCAAGGCGGAGCACTCACCGGTACATTTTTAACCACATCGGGCGATTATCGTTACCTGGAAGGCGTCGTTGCCGGCGATAGTCTTTACCTTTCGTGTTTTGATGGTGGACATGCCTATCTTTTCACAGCCAAAATAGAAGATGGACAAGCCATTAGTAACGGTAAGTTTTATGCCGGTTATTCGTCAATAAGTGACTGGGCGGCGGTAAAGAACGATGCTGCTAAACTCCCTGATGCATATTCATTAACGGCTTTAAAGCCCGGCATCAAAAAAGTTGATTTTACATTTGCCGACCTGAACGGTAAAAAGGTTTCGCTCAGTAACCCACAGTTTAAAAACAAGGTGGTTATTTTGCAACTTATGGGGTCGTGGTGCCCTAACTGCATGGACGAAACCGCTTATATGGTTAATTTCTATAAAAAGTATCAAACACTTGGTGTTGAGGTAGTTGGATTGGCTTATGAGCGTAGTGCTGATTTTAACCTATCCAAAGCTAGTTTATCACTGGTACAAAAACGTTTTAATGTGCCATATCCCATATTGATAACCGGCTATACTACTGCTAAAAACGAGGTTATTAAAAGCCTGCCTATGATGGCCGATTTTAGTGCTTTTCCTACAACTATAATTATTGATAAGCAAGGTACTGTACGTAAAATACATACCGGCTTTAGCGGCCCGGGTACCGGTAATTACTATACCGAATTTATAAATGAGTTTGAAAAACTGATTGATGGCCTTGTTGCCGAAAAATAAGCAGGCTACCAATGTTTGCACTTACTTCTTCTCAATAGCGTGGAACACCATTTTAAGTATAGAAAGTACTATGGCAAATATGGCTGCATTAAAAAAGCCATGAACCTTAAACCCATCTAACAGGTTACTAACCAACATCACCATAAATACGCTGATGATAAATGACACCAAACCCAGCGTTAAAAAGTTTAATGGAAAGGTTAGTATGCGCAGTAGTAATCCAATAGTTGCATTTACTATCGCTAGTAGTATACCTGCAATAACCGCGCTTAAAAACCCGTGAACGTATACACCGGGTATGATATGAGCTGCGATAAACACTGCAAGACCAGTAAATAATATTTCGACTATAAACTTCATAAATTCTATATTTGATAATACTACAATTTTAATAAAAAAACGTTTTAGATTTATGAGGTTTATACTCCTTTGTTTTTTTCTGTTTTTGTTAACTGCATGCGGTGGAACTACCCATCAGGGTAACCCCATAAAAATCCATTTGTCTAAAGACGAGCAAGCTGTTTACATCTCTGGTTTGGATTACGCGGTTATTCAGCAACTCAAAGCCGATTCGCTTACGCGCGATAGCTGGCAACACATATTACAGGTTTACCGCTTGCCTGTGGATATCGAGATGAAAGATTTCCAGAATATTCAACCTGGTAATTATCAGCTTAATGATAGTGTTATCATTTTTAAGCCGGATACAGCTTTCAAAAAAAGCCAACATTACTTTGCCCGTTTTTACGCCAATGGGCCAATAAACACCCTAAATATTATTCAAGGTACCGCTGATTTGAAACGGCCGGCATACATCGAAGCTCGTTTTTAGTTGTTATCGTTCCTGCGATATTTTGTTGGTGAGCGTTACAAAATCAGCAACACTTAAACGTTCGGCACGGAGGTCCAAAAGCGGATCGTCCGTTATTTTTTCTTTGGGTATAAGCGATGATATGGCGTTGCGCAACGTTTTGCGGCGTTGGTTAAAGCCAGCCTTAACCACTTGCCAAAACAGTTTCTCATCACATTGGAGTTGTGGGGTTTCATTTCGCGTTAAGCGTATCACTGCCGACAGCACTTTTGGGGGTGGGTTAAAAACCCCTGCCTTAACTGTAAATAAATACTCTACCTTATAGTACGCTTGTAAAAACACACTTAATATCCCATACGTTTTGCTTCCGGGTTTGGCACTGCAGCGTTCGGCTACTTCTTTTTGAAACATGCCTACTACCTCAATAACCTGCTGCCTGTTATCCAATACCTTAAATAATATTTGCGACGATATATTGTAAGGGAAGTTGCCTATGATCGCAAACGGGCCTGTAAAAACAGTTGCAAAATCCATCTCTAAAAAGTCGGCATTGATAAGTCGGGTACCTAGTTGCGGATACTTCTTTTGTAGAAATTGGTACGACTCTGTATCAATATCAATAAGGTAGGTTTCATAATCAGGGTTTTTTATCAAAAAATCAGACAAGATACCCATACCGGGCCCTACTTCTAACACCTGCTTATACTTTTCTTGTAGTTTTAGGCTGTTCACAATCTTTTCGGCAATATTTTTATCAGTTAAAAAGTGCTGACCAAGATGTTTTTTTGCCCTTACTATACTCATTAATATAAAGTTTCACGCAAATAACGTCATATTTGTGCTTTGTTCAGATAATCAGCATTAAAATCTTTTTATTTGTACCTGCTTTAATAGTTACAAACTCATTAAAGCAATCAATAACAACCACAATTTATCAGTGAAACCTTAATAAGATGAGTGAGAAACTAAAGATCGGTATAAGCATAGGCGATGTAAATGGCATCGGACTTGAAGTGATTATTAAAACCCTGGCAGACAATCTTATATTAAACTACTGTACCCCTATAGTTTACGGGCATACTAAGGTTGCCTCGTTTCACCGTAAGGCTTTAAATATGAACGATTTTAGTTTCAATGTGATTAACACTCCCGATCAGGCTAATCCCAAACGGGCAAACATGATTAATTGCTGGGAAGAAGACGTGAAGATAGAGCTTGGCCTATCTACAGAAACTGGCGGTAAATATGCTTTACTGTCGTTAGAAAAAGCAGTTACCCACTTAATTGACGGCAGCATTGACGCCCTGGTTACGGCGCCTATTAACAAGCACAACATTCAAAGCGATAGCTTTAACTTCCCCGGCCATACCGAATATTTACAAGAGCGCAGCGGCAATAAAGACGCATTGATGTTTTTAATTAGCGAAGACCTAAAGATTGGCGTAGTTACAGGCCATATCCCGGTTAGCGAAGTTGCACAGAAACTCACCATTGATAGCATAGTATCTAAAATTAAGCTGATGAATGATAGCCTGAAAAAGGATTTTTGGATACGCAAACCCAAAATTGCTGTTTTAGGATTAAACCCTCATGCGGGCGACAATGGCCTGATAGGCCAGGAAGAACAAAATGTTATTATACCCGCCATAGAAGAAGCAAAAGCGCATGGCATTTTAGCGGTGGGCCCTTACGCTGCCGACGGATTTTTTGCTAATGGTGCTTACCTTAAGTTTGATGCTGTTTTAGCCATGTATCATGATCAGGGTTTGATACCTTTTAAACAGATAGCATTTGAAAGCGGTGTTAACTTTACCGCGGGTCTGAACATTGTGCGCACCTCTCCGGATCATGGAACGGCTTACGATATTGCTGGTAAGAACCTGGCGTCCGAATCCTCATTCCGCGAAGCTATATTTGCCGCGATTCATATTGTAAAAAGCCGCCGCGAATCTGCCGACCTGCAAGAAAACACCCTCGTATACAGCAAACTTAGCCGGGATAGAGATTAGGCAATGCCTTAAATTCGTCCTGCCCATTCCTTAATCAGGGATGGAGCGAGATTGCCAATTAGTGGCCACTAGGAGGTATTTATAAGCGCGACAACCCCAATAACCAAAATAACACGTGGGTATTTATGGGTGTTTTTTAATTTGTATCAAGTCGCAAGTATCAGTTATTAAGTAATCAATATACGGAAAATTATCGATTTGAACGGGAGATACTGGTTGGTTTATTTTTTGGGGATGATGCTTAGTAATAGCCGGGATGCTGCATTTTGCGAAAAAAATATCTCCCGTTTCTATTAACTAGTAGGTAATCTGTTTAATTATTAGTCGGCTAAAAAATGGCAAATCCCTTTACCTTATCCCTCTAATATTTTCTTATTGATATAGCAAAATATTTTTTCTGATAGCTTTATCAACTTTTGAGATCGTCAATTTATATTCGAGCAATATTAACGCCAGATACACCATATAAATTGTTGATACCTTAACAAAGTCTTCCAGTGGATTGCCCCCCAAAAGTGTACTAGCTAAATCTGAAAACCACAGTAAAGTAAAACCAATAAATACTGCAGTTGCTAAAGTGCTTAATCTTATTTTATAATAGGCTTCCTGGGGTTCTATGGATAGTTTGGACACCAATTTGGGTAATGGTTTTTCAAATGAAGTCTGGATGCGTGTAAAAGTTAGTCCATTTTTTCCTCCTCGAGCTAAAAAAGACTTATCCGTACCAATATTAATAGACGAAAAATCCAAATCCAAAGGCATCGTTCTCTTAATTGATTCTTTCCGTACACAAAACTCTACCTCGCTAGGTGTATATTGGGAGATATTGACTTTCTTAAAATATAGCATGCAATAAGGTTAAAAAACAAAATTAGCATTTTCTTTACATCCCCATCCTGGTTTAAATAAATCCCCGTATAGTTACGCTATAAAAAACTAAGAACTGAATCCAACAACTATCTTTCGAGAAGATAGCGCACTATTTAAAAACAAAAAAGTTTTATGCTCACCTATCAGGCTTTTATAGATTGATGGATCAAAATATGGTTGGATTTATTTTTTAGACCCTGTTTAACAAAACTTAATATATCTTTGAATTCAAAATTTACAAATCGTATTTTTCATGGCCAAAGCATCAGAGATTAAAGTAGGAAATATTTTACGTTACAACGGCGAACTGGTAACCGTTACAGAAGTGCTACATCGTACACCAGGTAAAGGTGGAGCGTTCTATTTGGATAAATTTCGCAATATTAAAACCGGAAAAATTGTGGAGGCGCGTTTAGCCACCGACGAACAGGTTGAAATTTGCCGGGTTGAAACCAATGATTTTCAATACCTGTACGAAGAAGGTGATTCCATGGTTATTATGGATAACACAACTTATGATCAGTTTAATATTCCAAAGTCATTGTTTGGCACCTCTGTTAGATTTCTAAAAGAAGGCATGTCCGTAATTGTGTCTTTTGAAAGTGAAGAGCCTATTATGGCACAGGCCCCTAACAGTGTAGAATTAGAAATTACCTATGCGGAGCCCGCGGTTAAAGGTGATACATCTTCGGGCGCGCTCAAATATGCAACAACAGAAAATGGTGTAGAAATAAAAGTGCCACTATTTGTTAACCAGGGCGATAAAGTAAAAGTAGATACCCGCACCGGCGAATATCTTGAGCGTGTTAAATAGGTGATAATATCTTTTAACCGGCTCAAGTAATTTGAGCCGGTTAAATTTAACTTAGGTTATATTTTTAATATAGTTGTGGGCTGTTCTATAACGTGCGTCTTCTTCTGGATTTTAAGTTTTCCATCTTCCAATTACAGTATCATAGATGCCTTGTCATAAGGGGGTGAATTAATCTGCATATTTTCCGATAAAATATCTTCTGTTTTTTTAATTTTTTTTGAAGCTTTCTTGTTATTGTGGATACTATTTAATAATTGCACAACATTGGGACACCAATAATTAAGCTGGATTGATAATGTTTCTTATTTCCATCCAATCTGAATATTGGATATTTCTAGCACGAGTACTACAACCTAAGCCTGAGCAGTGTTGAACTACGAATAAGATTCTATCATCGGAAAGTTCTATTGGCTTACCTATCGCTTCAAACATAGTTTCTTTCGGGATGATATTATAAATCTTACAAATGGCTTTGTATGCTTTCTTACCCATCGCAATTATATATTTAGGCTCTATTATACCAATCAACTCTTTCAAATAAGGAAGAGTTTCGAGATACCACCTATCTTTAACAGAATTTGCCATCCCTTCTTTCTCTTTATTATCTTTATCTAACTTACTTTGCTTAATACCTAAAATTGCGTTGGTAAAAAATAAACGTTGTTTGCTTTTGACGGTATAGTTAACTTCATGAAGAGAAAATGGTGGTCCTAATCTCTTGAAGAACTCGAGAATAGTTTGATTAGTGTCTAAATCTTTCTCTTTCTCCCAATTTTCTTTAAGGTTCTTACGCAAAGAAGCAGTATCGCTAAAATCTTGACCGATAAACATGATTTCGGCGTCGAGGTTATTATGCCAAATCTCCCAAGGATTTATAACATCATACTCAAGATCAAATTCTTTAAAAATTTGATGAGGGTTTAAAAGTTGTTCTTTATCGGAAAATTCGTAAGTTTTGAATTGCGCTACTAATTCACTATAGCGTTGAGTTTTGGTCTTTTGCATAAATGTGGTGTTTAGAACATAATAACAGAAGGTGACTATATATTATTCTTCATCAGTGTTGGTTTATACTTATAACTAATATAGTCACCTATAAACGAGTTGAGCAATCAGGCGTTTTTAAGCTAATTCGCCTTTTTTTATTAAAAAACGGCGAATTGCCAATAAGCATGGTTAGAACCCCCAAAAAAATGCCCCGTATTAATATAAGTACTTCTCCACTAAAGGGAAGATAAGCTTTAAAACTGGCAACATTCTCGGAATATCCCATTTCCATACTGGTGATATGGATTATAAATGACTCAAAAAGCCACCCCGAGCTCATTAAAATAGTTACTGCCAATATAAAATAGATATTATTATCCGCTTTTTTGAATAACAAAATAAGTGGGAGAATAGAGATCAACGTCATAATCCAAAATATAATATTATAGGCCCCTGTAGCGCGTTCCCGAAAAGATGTAGTATAGACATTTGAATTTTCTGGTAAGAAAAATAAGAGCAGGAACAATACTGTAATTAAAATAGAATAAGACAGCAATACCCACCTGATAATACTAACAGCATTTTGTGTTTGGAAATTCTTCTTAAATAGTTTCCGGCTGAAAATTATGACAAGAATACTTATAGAAATCCCCCTGATAAAATAAGTACCGATTAACTCAGTAATTTCAATAAATGTTCCCATTACATTTCTTTAAGAATGTGTTCCATTTTACAATTATAACTTAAAATACCAAATTATACTATGAATTGCTCTTAAGGATAGTAGTAAGCAAAAAAATCCTGAAGAATAAATCACTGAATATCAGAAGCAGGAATAATTTTCTTCATTTTCTCACTTTTATTTAGCGTTATAAAATACACTATAAAAATATTATATTTATGGGGAATAACACTTATTAATCTAAAACATAAACCGTATGGAAATGGACATGTGCCTGCCCGCGATACCCGCTATTGCAGGCTCTTCAACAATTGCTAATATTACCGAGTTTAGTTTAAACTGGCCTGTAGATAATCCTAAACAACTAGGGTCAACGCATGAATTGGTTATAAGCGATGAATTTATTTTTGTTACCGGGCAAAAAATGCATAAGCTGGCCAAGTTTAATTACAAAGGCGAATTGCTGGAGTATTATAACATGCCTGATGGCAGTGGCCCTCATGGCATTCTGATCGATAAAAAAGGCCAGCTTTGGGTGTCTCTGGAATTTAACGGCGAAGTGGTTCGGCTTGATGAAAATGGTTACATTGTACAATGTATTGATGTAAAAATGTATCCCAATAAGGATAAAACACAACCAATTAATACGGCCCCACACGGCATAGGTTTGGATGCCGACGGCGAAACCATATGGTTTACCGGAAAGCGCACCAGTACTATTGGTAAAATTTCTCCGGAAGGTATGGTAGAACATTTTCAATTACAAACGCTGGCCTCGTTACCTATCTTTCTTTTTGCAGGCAAAAGCAGCGGTATGTGGGGAACTGAACTATTTGGTAACTGCATTTTAAATATTTCGCCGGATGGCAAGGTGAATGAATACCCCATCCCCACAACAGGGAGTAGGCCAATTGCTGTTATTAGCGACCCTGTTGAAAACTGCATGTGGTTTACCGAAGAAGCAGGCGTTAAGATTGGGAAAATAGATGCCGATGGTAGCATTAGTGAATACCCGGTTCCGGCTCTTCAAAAAAATGATATCCTTGCTTCTCTGAGTTTTGATGCCGAAATGAACTTATGGGTACAGGTATATGTAGATAGCAATAACCCGCAACCCAAGGGCAACGATTATATACTTAAATTTGACAAATCTATCAGGCAGGCATGTGGTAAAACATTAACAGGCGTGCCCTATGAAACACATATTATTCCGAGTCGTATGTCAATGATGCACCGAATCAGGAAGGATGGTGCCGATAATTTATGGTTTACCGAGATGATGACAGATAAGTTAGGCAAAATTACTTTAAAGGCATAACCAATTAGTAAGGATATAATAAACTCCCCGGATGCCTTTTCCGGAGAGTTTATGCAATTTGTTTACCTATTCCGCTACTGGTTTTTCAAACTCAAATGTAGGCCCTGCCATCATGCCGGAGCCCTTTATCGGGATATTCATTAATTCTATGGCCAGGTATTTCAATTTATACATCAGGCCCATGCCTTTCATCAATTGTTCGGGGGCACCGTTACAGGCCATGTGTATCTGGTCAAGCAATTGCGTATAAGCCATATTAAAAGCTCTGGCCTTCGCTAATAAATCGGGTTGGTGCCGATAGTCATCAAGTTTAGGGTTCGTTTTCATATTATGTACCTCGCCCCAGTCAACTATAATTGGCTCTCCTGTTGGGCCACTTTTTGGCGTGTCGGTAGGGGCGTACATCCTTTTCTGCAAAATTTCATTAAATCTGAAATAGTGCGCGTATTCGGTAGTTTGTCCAAATAGTTTTTTGTCAGAATCTTCAATTGTATCGTCAATGCCTTCGCCCTGGCCTACAATCTCCTGTATGGCTTCGCGGGCGTTTTCTATAGAATATACCGGAACAATCATTCCACCGCTACCATAATAATGCTCCTGTGTGAGTTGTCTTTTTTTCCTTTCCGGATCGTTGGTAAAAATACCGCCTTTGGTATGCTTATTTACATATTCAATACCCAGCATAATAGCCATGTAAAACTGGCCGATGGTTTGGTAGCCCGGGTCGGCAAACAAAAGGTTTCCCGTTTCGTTTTTTTCGTGTTTAGGTAAGGGAGGCGCGGGTTTCTCTATCTTTAAAAAAACATTGACACTATCTTCCGAAAATTTTTCGAGGCCCACAATAAAAGCTTTGTCGCTGCCGGGCAGGTAGCCGGGATATTCGGGGATAAAATCTTTTTTATTGATAACCGGTTCGCCCCCAATAGCGTTCAATATATTAGCGGCAAGTACCATATGCAACATCTCTTCTACCACAACACTCCTGATGATGGTTGACGCGACCGCATTAGTGCCCTCTTTAATAGAATAAAGCGCGCAAAGGTATGGTGGAATGGTGGAGTGCTCCAGCTCAATAGCAATTTGAAGGTTTCGCTTCAAATCATCCAGCGTCTTTATCATCGGTTCGGACGATACATCATCTGCAATTCCGCCACTTTTTGTCAGCAAAGTAATTTCCGGAACGGCCGGTAGATCCTTAATCAGCATTTGGCGTTTGGGATTATTAGGCTGAGTATCGGTTTGGGTATAGGTTTTGTTCAGTAGGTCGCTCATGATTTCAATGTTCAAGTTGTTTAAGAATATTTTCTGCCGCGCTAAACGCTAAAGCAGTCATTGTTAATGTTGGGTTGGATGTACCCAGTGTAGGCATATTTCCGCATCCGGCCAGAAACAGGTTTGAATGATCCCAGCAACGCTGCTCCTTATTAACCACAGAGTCTTGCTTGGTAAATCCCATCCGATGCGTTCCAACAATGTGCCCTGCCCCGCGGAAGGTATACCCCTGCCCTTTATATACAACATAATCCGGATCAGTTACCGGGTTATACACCGTATGATCTTCGAGATCATTGGCCGCGAATATTTGATCAGATACAATTTTAGCGGCCTCAAATGCCTTGAGCATATAGTCGCCCACGTTGTAATTTATAACCGGTTTATAATTGCCAAGTGGATCCACATATTCGGGGTCAATGGTTACCCTGTTATCAGGATCAGGCGTTTGTTCAACCTCAAAATGCAAAAGTACCTGCCGGGTTACAACCTCGTTAATGTGCGTACGTAAGGCTTTGCCGAAGAGCCCGTTAGCAATAGCGGTACTCACATCCGAGCCTGGCGAGAATACAGGCCAGCTCCATCCCCAGTTATCTATAGGTGATATCCATGCAGCATGCTCGCTCCTGAAATCACCATCACGAAAAGTAGGGATATTGGTAGTTGAGCCTGGCCCCCTGTATGGGTATACTTTTTCTTTAGATAAGCCCCAGGTTAACATAACCAGGTGACCCATCAGGTTACGGCCCACCTGGTCGCTGGAGTTTGCTGCATCAGATGCTAATAATATTTTAGCGTTTTCAATGGCGCTGGCAGCAAGTACATAAACATGTGCTGTGGCCAAACCGGTTGTGTGCTCTGGTTCGCCGGGGTTAGTATACCGTTTATATGCTATCCCGGTAACCTGTTGGGTTTTATCGTCAATAATAACCTTTGACACTACCGCTTTTGTCAGGATATTCAGGTTTTTCTGATCTGCTTTTTTTAATGTTTTTAAGGCATTGTACTTTGCTTGTACAGGGCAAATGGGTACACAACTGGCATTGCCTTCGCACCTTTCGCCGGTATAGGGGTCCCATAATGATGGAAGGTTACTGTAAGGATCGGCGTGTTCAATCTTTAATTTCTTTTCGCGGTTATTCCATACAATTTTACTGTAAGGATAGTCTGTATCAGGAACTGAATTTCGGCCCTGAGGGGTACTGATACAGCTAAGCTGGTAAGTTTTACCATGCAAATTCACTTTTAATTTATTTGTTTTTTTGCTGATCACCGCGTCCAGATAGCTTTGTGGGATCTTTTTCATCGGAAAAACATATTGCTGCCCAAAAAAGTCGGGGGTTATGCCCGGATAGTTTTGATCGTGCACATCACCCGAAACACCAATCTCCAGTTCGGCCATTTGGTAATAGGGTTTCAAATCGTCATAACTAATTGGCCAATCTATACTTTGCCCATAAACAGATTTCATTTTAAAATCATTAGGAAGCATGCGGAGCGTAGTTCCTAACCAATGCAGGGTAGTGCCACCGGGCCCTCTCACGCAATCGCTGGCAAAGGGTAAGGGTCCCTTTTGCACCAGGTAACCCTTAGTGGATGTTTTACCGGGTTGTAGTTTTACAATATCAAGCACATCAATTGATGGCGCGTCTTTCAAGTCGGGATAGGGAGAGTTGGGCGCCTTAGCAGGAGCCTTATAAAAGGTTTCCAGGTAGTTTTGGTAAGCATTGTAAGCAGCTTCGCCCTCCAGGGCAATACCCGCTTCTAGTCCGGCTTCGAGTATCAATACTCTTTTACCTGCAAGTGTTAATGTTTTTGCAATAACCGCTCCCGAAATACCGGAGCCTACAATTACTACATCATATTGAATTGATTCCATAATTTTAAGAGATATTTAAGATGATAATTATAGCGGAGGCATGTTCCAGGAGCCAAAACCGGGCTGTTTTGCGCCCGGCGGATGTGTTTGGGCAGCATCCCAAACCAACCCTTGTATGTACGCCTGTCCCGAAATTACTGTATTTCCCCAGTTGCCTGTATACCACATTGTTATAATTGACCCCGCTATGCCATTGTATGCCGAGACTGGCATAAGCATAGAAGCTATTGCCTTTTCTGTTGATGCGATATCATTTCTGTTTTGGTGTAAAATTATTTCAACGGCTTTAAAAAAATAGCTAAAATCATCCTGACTGCTATTTGCCTGTAAGGCCTGATAATAGGTATCCAGCATGCCGGTTGCCAGCAGTTCGGCTTCGTTAAAGCCAGTTAGCCAAACTGATATTTCAGTGAATAAGGTAATGTGATCTGTAGGTGTTTTCATTGGTTAACGATACGGTTAATGTTGCTTTTTTTGAATAGAAATTATTGTTATCTGTGATTTCGGTTTTGGTTGATCAGGCAGATTTTAAAATGTTTGCTGTTTGCCTTCTCTGCCAATAAGGATGCGCGGGCCACCTGTTTTCTTGCAGGTATATGTTGTTCCGTTGGGATTGGTAAATCTGTATGGCCAAGCCTATTTTTTTATCATATTCCGCAACGGCAGATGTGGAGCCAGCCAGGCTTTGGCTGGCTGTAAGGGCGGCGTCAATACCGCTGCGTAAAGCAAAGGCTATTCCATGAGCCGCAAGGGGGTCCATGGTGCATGCGGCGTCACCCGTAGCGAGCCAGCCCGGGCCCGAAAACTGGGTAAGGCTACTGCCGCCGGCCGGAGTTAATTGCAATGGCATAGCTAGCTTATAGCATTGATTGGGTACGCGGTGCTTTATAAATAGTGTTTCTTCCTTTTTTAAATTCCAATAAGCTACATCTTGCAGATCAGCGCGTTGGTGAAGGTCAGGGTCTGTAAAGAAAACACATACGGTTTTGTCGCCCGCTGCGGCTACATACCACCAACCATCGTTAACGGCTTCAACTGTGCTGTGCACACTTTTTAGAGGCTTGTTGGTATCTAATAGCATCATCACGGCTACCTGCTGATCATCAACCGTGCGCTTAATGCCCAACTGCCTGCTAAACCAACTGTTACGTCCACCGGCATCAATAATGATGGGGGCCGTAATATCAAGGATCCCGTTGTGATAGTGCCAGTTGCCTTGCTGGTTTCTATGCAAGCTTACTGTTCTGGCAGCATTGATAAACGCCACCCCGGCATGTTTAGCTTTACTATACAACATGTGGTTGAACTTAGGCCGGTTAATATACCATCCATTACCCATCGCCGATTGTATAAAATCATAATAAGAAAGTTTGTTATTACCCCAGCTTGAGCAGTTGCCATAGCAGGGGCTATGCTCATCGGCAATAAACTCATTTAAAAGGCCCAGTTCTTTTATGGAAAGCAAAGCCGAGGAAGTTAAACTTTCCCCGGCCCGCATAGGTTGCTGATTTGGCTGACGCTGCATAACCGTTACGGCTTTGCCCAGCCGCTTTAAAGTAATAGCAGCCGCAAGCCCCGACGGCCCATCGCCTATGATCACCACATCGGCCATTAACTGTTCCTCCTGTTTTTGGCCCTTTGTACCATCCAGAGATAACCTTTATCTGTAATACTTGGCTCAGACTCGGACAGTGCAGTCGCTTTAAGCAATTGCTCGCCGGCAGCAATTTCCAGATTGTCATCACCAATTGTACGACCGTTTTCAACCCATATTTTTTCCGGGAAGTTTAAGCCTTCGGGGCCCTCTCTTTGAACCAGTATGCCAACCTGCGGCCACTCTGTTATAAATTCGTTAATACCTTTGGTGTATGGGGATACATTTTTTGGTGGATAACCATATTTATAAACAATACCACGAAGCCATTTAACGCGGTTGCCAAAAGCGGCATTTTTTTCATCCAGGCTTTTATCCGGATCCATCATAACCTGATAATCTTCTTCCGACAGCACATCATTAGGCACCCTAACAGGCCAAAAAGTGGGCACATACTGGCCCATTATAGGCACATAGCCGCTGAGGCAACTGGAAGTATCCGTTTGCCACGGAACCGCCATCCATTTGGTGATATCACCCGGGGCCGACCCGTCAAGAGGGCCCCCAACAGCCAGCGCGTTTTCTGAGTTAAGCGTTGGGCCATAATCCAACGGGGCAATTAACCGGCGCTTTATTCGGAATGGTTCGGCATATAGCAGGGTTACCCGCATGGGCCAGGTAAACTCACACCCCGGGTGGAAAGGGCCTCCAATGGTTTCGTCCAATACGGTGCGATCAAGCTGCATGGCCTGTTGAGTAGGGGTAAGCATGTCCCATTTAACGGTTCCGGGTTTATGGCCGGATGTAAAATTACCGTCGGCCCATTTTTTTAGATAAATGTATTGGAAAGGCAATACAGCCATGAAATTGCGGGGGTCGGTATCGGAACTAAGAAAACCCTGCAGGCCATCGCCATACACAGGCGGAAAAAGCTCTGCCTGCATGGTTACATAATCAGGATTGCGGAATTGGCGGAAGATAGCCTGCCGCAGTTCGAAATGATTATCAGTTGGATGGGCCAGTTTGGCTATCATTGCCGGCGATGACAGGTCTGCCGGGCTCCCCCATCCATATTGCTTAAAAATGCCAGCATTAACCCAGCCATTTAACGGCATCCTTTCCAACAAAGGAAAAATATGCTCCCAAAAAACAGGTTGGTCTGGCAATACAGGTTGCCCCATATCTGCAGCCGCCTGTGCAAGTAAATCAAAACCTGTTACAAAAGCCTGTATTCCGGGCGAGTAATCTGGTGGAGCAGTGAGCACCCATGACCCTTTAGCGGTAAGCACCTCGCCCGTATTTAGTGTTATAGAAGCGTCTACCGGGCCGTCGGATGTGTCGTCATGCCAGGTATCATTATTGGCGAAGGTGATGGCAGGCACATCTGAATAGGAGGCGGAATGCCCCCGGCCCCCAAGAAATAACAGGTTGCCGTTAGCCTCGGTACGTAACTCACCCAGGTATACGGGAGTGTCTATACCAGACGGCGAATAAAAGGTTCCTTTATTAAAGGCATACGCCTCGTCAGTTCCAGCTGTATTAACGTTAGGGCCACTGATGCTAAGCGGGCCGCCGTTTATAACCAGGCGTTCGCGGTAAGCATCACCAATAGTTGCATTACGCAGGGTACTTTCTACAGCGGGATAACCGGGAAATGCGCCTTTGGCCTGTGGAATGTCAAGTGCGAGATCAAAGTTATACCAGGCCGCTTTTTTATTGGCTACATGCACGGTCCAGGTAATGTCACCATCGTTAGGCGTTAGTTCTTTGATAATGTTTCCCTCCTCATCGGCTCCAAATAGTCTGAAACGCGCCGCCTGTCTTTTAATCCGGCCTTCGCTATCACGAAAATTGCCTGGGTCGGTAATGGGTTCATTAATCAAATCTGGTAAAAGAAAATATTCCTCCGGGCTGTTGCCAACCCTCGCTACGCCAATAGCGGGATGTATGATAACCTGTTTAATGGTTGATGAATATGTCATTTGATATGGTCTTTTTATTAAATAAGATAAGCGGCATTACTTTTTCTGGCCTTTTTTCTTTAAGTTGTAATTATTGATGAGCGGTTGCAATGCTGCAAATACATGGCTTATGGTATCGGGGAGCAAGGTTTGGGTTACAAAACCACTATGGCAGGTAAAACAAGAGTTAGAAGGGCTTTGAAAGTACGTTTCCATTGTACTATTGGCTAATACATTTGTACCTATAGCCACACCGGGCGTTTTGTCTGAACCATAGGAAATTCCGTTTGGAGGTGCGCCGCCTTGAGTCCAGGTGGCACCAATAAAGAGATAGTTTTTCCTGATATCATTTCCGGCCAATAAATGTTGTACGGAGTTGTTAATGGAAATAATTTCGCTGTTTGACGCTGCCGAACTACCGTCTTGCGGGTTGGTTAAAGAGTCTGTAGCGCTACCCCATGGCATTGTACGCAGCGTATTGCTGGCTGTGATGCTGAAATTTGGCTTTGCATAAATAGTATCAGTGCTTTTACCGCTTTTGAGTAATGTATCAACACTACCCATATGCGAAACATTAAAAGCGGTATCAGCGGCATTTGTGCTAAATAACCATCCGCTACCCGTATCCTGTGGCACGGTTTGGGTTTTACTGTTTTGATCAAGATAGGTGTAGGCGGCATTGGGGGTATTATTTTGGTGCTCAAATGTTGACCAAATCATTTCGGGGTGATTGGCAACACTACCTACTACATGTATGCCCACTAAAGCCATTTTAACAGTTTTTTCGCCGTTAGGAACCCATTGTTTTGGGTTTGTAGTATTATAGGTAGGTATAGTAGCTGTAATGGTAACATAGTTGCCGATATCGGCAATGGTGCTTGCTTCCACCCATGATGATTTAATTTCCATAGCTAACGCGTTAGCATCGGGCAGTGTAATATGATGAGCCAGCGCGTATTTAACGATAATGTCTCTTTCCGCGGCCGTAGTAGGGAACTTATTGCTGAGCAGATGGGTGGTTTTAGCGAGGGTAAGGTAATAGGCATAAACATCATTAACCATAGTGAGGTAATACACCAATGAACCTTTTTTACTCATGAGTACATCGCCTGTAGCCTGCCCTTCTTCGGATCCGATGAGGTTGCCTGTGCCATCAAGAAATATAAATCTATGGCCTACCGCAAAGCGGTGTACGATATGCTGTTGATTAATTTTATGTTGAATAATAGCGCGGGGATGGTCGATAGTTTTACCTGCGCGGTCAACAAAAAGGAAGGTATTGTTTGACGAAGCCTGAATATGGTCTACTTCTACCACACTACCGCTACCATTTTTTACCATTTCTTTGGCACCGGGCTTAGCTTCTGTAACCTCCATTTCAAAAAGCCTCCCTTTATTGTCTTTAATAACAGGTAGCCTGTTAGCTCCAAGTTTTGCAATATGGCCGCTCATGTGTAAGGTAGTGTTTAAGGTATTTTGGGTTAATATCCTATTACCGGCAGAATCTTCGGGAGATACATTATAAAATACAGGAGATTCTAAAATGGTTTTCCCGTTCCAGGGCGAAGTAACCCATAAGAACATCCGTTCGGACCATTGGTAGAAGTCGCAATTGTTTTGATGGGGAAATGCGACACTGTTGGCAGGAGTAACCGCCCCATTTGGAGTTATCTGCTTGTTTGCAAACCAGGTTTTGAAGGTGTCCTGACTTACGGTGCAAGAAGTGAGCACATCCTGTGGTAAGGTGGTTGTTTTGGCGGAATGAGGTGTGCTGCATTTCCAAAGGAGGAGGCCCAGTAAAGCCATACAAGCGGTGAATTTGATGAAGTTTTTCATTGTGAAATTGTGATTTAGGGTGGGTTATGATGATTATAGTTATAAGGCAAATTAATATCTGGAATAGAGCGAAACCGGCGTTTAGGCATCAGGTTGCCGGGTAACCTGGCCTGTAAAAATTGGCTGTTGTATTTTACGGGCTAAAAATGATTTGATTTACTGCCGATACAGGAATTGCTATAATGGGCAAATTAAATTGACGGAAAGATCCGTAATTGTGGGATTGATTTTGTGGCATAGGATAAGGTGTATACGAATATAAATATATTTTTTAATTTATATTATATTATTTGTCAATATCCCGGTAAGGATTATAAACAGCCATAAATAGTATAACCACACTATATTGCAGGCTGTGTTACCTGCAACTACCCGTATTAAATATTCACATGGTGTGGCTAGCTCTGGTAAAGTGCGTATCGCTTTGACAGGGTTTCTTTTTTACATTTGCATCCATGAATAGAATAGCCCTGGTTGTGCATACCTGCGACAGGTACAAACTTTTGTACGGCGGCTTTACCTACTTTTTTAAAAAGTATTGGCCCGTTGGGGATATTAACATCAGCTATTATTTTTTTACAGAAGAGGAAGGTTTTGATTCGGATAGCTTCACCAATATAAAAACAGGGAAAGGCGAATGGTCCGACCGTTTACTAAACGGGTTAAGGCAAATTCCCGAAGATTATATCCTATATTTTCAGGAAGATATGTGGTTAAGTAAACCTGTTAATGCAGATATAGTGCGGCAGCTTATTGACTTCAGTATCAGCCAGGATGTTAAGTTGTTTAAACTTTCGAGCAATAGCGTTTACCATAACATACCAATCGGTATGTATATTAATGGCTTGGCGGTTGCTACGCTTGATAATGAAAAAAGCCAGTATTTAATGTCGCATCAGGTATCTATTTGGAATAAAGGTTTCTTAATGGATCAGCTTAAACATAAAGAGCATCCCTGGCGAAACGAACGCAGAGGTACCAAACGGTTGAAGGCATTAAACCCCCGGATTTATCATGTTGATCTTTTTAGCGAGAATGAGCAACAGCCTTGTAATAATAACCAAGATACATTGAGCATAAGTGGTTATTATACGGTATCGCAAAACGCGCAGCTTAACAAATATGCGCAACCATTTATAGAGGAGCTGGCAGCATCGGCTGATGTTACCATAAAAAATTATGCTTTAAAGCTGGCCCATAACTTAGAAAACAACCTCACCCACGATGGAAAAAGCCAACCCCGTAAAGAGGATTGGATCAAAAAAATAAAGAACCGTTTGTTGGGTCGTTAATAGCCGGGCCAACCGGTTTATTATTTATTTCCTTATTTTTGAACCCGAATAGCAACGTTAGTGAATAACCCAGATATTTTACCGAGATCCAATAGTAGTTTTTCTGATATTTTCTCATCCGGAAAACGGTCATACCTATTGGTTTTGTTATTGGCTGTAGCGGTAAATATTGGCGGCCTTTTTATTAATTTTTTCACTAACGACCCGGGCTTGTATGCGCTGCTGGCCAAAACTATGGTTCAAAGCGGCAATTATACCGACCTGATGTACCGCGGGGCAGATTGGCTGGATAAGCCGCATTTTCCTTTCTGGATGATAGCGCTGAGTTTTAACGTGTTTGGCATTAGTGCATTTGCTTATAAGCTACCCGCTTTGTTGTTTTATTTTGTATCGGTTATTTACACGTATAAGCTGGCTAAAAAGCTTTATAATATGGATACGGCCTTAATGGCTGTGTTGATATTGCTTACGGCGCAGCATGCTATCATGTCTAACACGGATGTGCGTGCCGAACCCTATATTATGGGGATGCTGATGGGCAGCGTATACCATTTTTATAAACTCAAACAAAAGTTCAGTATTGCTGACCTGTTCATAGCGTCGGCGTTTGCGGCCTGCGCGGTAATGACTAAGGGTATTTATGTGCTGATACCCATAGGTACTGCCATTGTTGGGGAGTATGTTTTTACACGCAACTTTAAAGGTTTATTGCAATGGCGCTGGGTACTGGCTATTATGCTGGTGGCAATATTTACCTTGCCGGAGGTCTATACTTTATATCTCCAGTTTGACGCCCATCCCGAAAAGGTGGTATTTGGGCACCAGCATGTTTCGGGTATCCGCTGGTTTTTATGGGACAGCCAGTTTGGGCGGTTTAACAGCACCGGCTACATCATCCGCCCGGCGGGCGACAAGTTTTTCTTTCTGCATACCCTGTTATGGGCGTTTGCGCCCTGGGCTTTATTGCTCTACGCGGCCTTGCTTTTAAATTTCAAAAAAGTATTTAAACGTATTGCCCTGCCCGAATATGTTACCCTAGCTGGCACCATCCCGATGCTGCTTATATTTTCGGTATCGGCATTTCAATTACCTTTTTATACCAATATTCTTTTCCCACTCTTTGCCATTATAGCCGGAGGTTTTGTTACAAAAGTGATAACAGATAATAAAGGGGGCTACTTTAAAGTATCGCAGTTTATAATAACGGGTTTGTTGGTATTATTGCTGGTGGTGCTTAACTTTGTATTTGCGCCTGGACATACGCCTTTATTTTGCCTGCTTACTTTAGTGTTATTGGGGGGTAGCGTTTATATATTTAAAACCAATAAACTATTACCGGGCTTGTTTTTGTTTACCTGTTGTGTTGCTGTTTGGGCCAATACTTATATCGAAATTATTGTTTACCCGGAGTTGTTAAAGTATAAAGGGGATGTAAACACTGCTGAATATATTAATAAGCATTATTCCGATAATAATGTCTTTGTAGCTTTTAATATACCCGACTCGTTTGAGTTTTATACCAAACAAAAAGTAAGTTTTAAAACGATTGATCAGCTGACCCAAGGTACAAAAACCAATGATCTGATTGTACCACCGCCCTTTAACGAGTTGGTTGTTGCAAATGATGATGTTATTTATGCACTTAAAAAGAAACGGTATTGTGTTATTACGATTATAAAACAGTTTAACAATTACCCCAATGAGAATTTAACTTTGCCTTTTATAATAGAGAAGGATAGAGGTACAACACTTGATCATTTTTATCTGATAAATCTAACAAGCCCAGGAAATAATTAAGCACATGCTACAGATCCACAAAAACGTATCCCTTAAAAATTTCAACACCTTTGGTATTGATGTTAGCGCGCGTTATTTTGTGGAGATCAATCATGAAGATGAGCTGATGGAGCTATTTATGGACCCGCAGTGGATGAACGTTGATCGGCTGGTTTTAGGCGGGGGAAGCAATTTACTGCTGATCAATAATTTTGAGGGTTTGGTAATCCGTATTAATATCCGCGGTATTGAACACCGCATTAACCACGATGACGTTTTTGTGGAGGCCGGGGCAGGTGAGGTTTGGAACGATTTGGTTAATTATTGTGTGGGGTGGGAATTTGCCGGAATGGAAAACCTGAGCCTTATTCCCGGTTCGGTAGGGGCATCGCCAATACAAAATATAGGTGCTTATGGAGTTGAACTAAAAGATGTGTTTCACTCGTGCAACGCTTTTGAAATAGCATCGGGCACGTTTAAAACGTTTAATAAAAGGGGGTGTAAGTTTGGCTATCGGGATAGTATATTTAAGCAGCTAAAGGGTCAGTATATTATTGTAACGGTAAAATTTCAGTTATCGCTAACGCCAAACATTAACGCGAGATATGGGGCTATAGAACAAGAGTTAGTTAACCGTAGTATTGTTAACCCGAGTATAAAAGATATTTCGCAAGTGGTATCCCATATCAGGGTATCAAAACTTCCCGACCCATCAACCATTGGCAATGCAGGTAGTTTTTTTAAAAACCCGGTTATCAGTTTAAACCAATTTGAAGCTATTGTGTCTAAATATCCGGAGGTTGTACATTATCCGGCAGGGGATGGCCTTGTGAAGCTGGCAGCCGGGTGGCTTATTGAACAATGTGGATGGAAGGGCAAAGTTGTAGGTAATACAGGAACCTGGAAAAACCAGGCATTGGTACTGGTGAACCACGGCGGTGCCACCGGACAGGAAATTTTTGCATTGTCGTCGCAAATCATAGACAGTGTGTACACTAAATTTGGCGTAATGCTGGATCGCGAAGTAAATATTATACAATAAACTACATTTTGTTTTAATTATTTATAAAAAAGTATACGCTTTTTTATACGCAACCTTACATGCTGTTTAAGATCAATTAATTTTTAACGGAGCATAAATACATGATATATCTAATATTTAAATCACTTATTTTAAGTAGCTTATAGACATTAATGTGACATTTTGTGTTTTTTACATTGTTTGTTGGTGAATGTTTTTGGGTTGTTGGTTAAATATAATTTACAATATATTGATAAAGCGGTATCATGTTTGTTTAAAGTTCATCACAAAACTTTAACAAAATGACAAAGATTGAGTTTAACACAATGGTTCTACGTCAGGCAGGTTCTTTGAGGTCATACGCACTTCACTTTACACATGACGCAGATGATGCGAACGACCTTGTCCAGGATACAATGTTGAAAGCGATAACTTATTACAATAAGTTTAAAGAAGGTACAAACCTTAAAGGCTGGTTGTACACAATCATGAAAAATACTTTCATCAACAATTATCGTCGTTTTGTTAAGATGAGCACTTTTGTTACTAAGTCTGATGAAATATCATCGCCAAACTTAGTTTTCAGCTCAACTAAAAACCAGGGCGAATCAAAATTTGTGATGGATGATATTAAAAGGGCATTGGATAAGCTGCCACAAGATTATTTTGTTCCTTTCACTATGTATTTTGAAGGGCATAAATATCATGAAATAGCGGAGCATCTGGATATTCCGATAGGTACCGTAAAAACACGGATACACGTAGCCCGTAAATTGTTAAAGAAAAACCTGAAAGCATATGATAATGGCGTTGCCAAACCCATTTATGCCGAAGAAGATTAATTACACATAAACTCAACATATATATAGAAAATGGCCCTTTTTAACAGGGTCATTTTTAGTTTTAAGCGGTATTTGAATTTAGTTTACGTCAATACCCCTTTAACTATTAGCTAGCTTCCCTATCACTACAAATTTTTCGAATACTATCTGCGTATGCGGCGCATCTTTCAATTCGTCGGTGAGGTCTTGCCCGGCCCAATGCTCATAATGTTTGCCGTTGCGCCATAAGCGGCTTTCGGTAACATCATATATCAAACCCAGATAGGCCACCCAAATTGCAGGCTTATCCTGCCCGTTGCGCAGGGCCAGCTGGCTTTTGGTGTAGATGGGTAATGCGTTATCAGGTACAGACATGTCAATTAACTTAACGTTTTGATAGTAACTTCGTGTTGTTTAAAGTATTCAAAAAAACAAACGTTCATCAGTAACAGCGCCATCAGGTAAAAATGATCCTCAAATGGGATGGTGCCAATACGGGTACCCAGATTTTGGACATTATTGTATACCACAATCGGGATGGAGGTTAAAATACCATTCACGATATAAAAAGGGATCAGTGTAACCAGATATGCCATATAAAAGCGATTGAGCCATTTTAGTCGGTAAACATACTTTATTAAAATAACCAATACACCTACCAAACCAAAAGTAACCAATGTGTATAATTTATGATAGTTGAACACAACATTTAAAACCGATAATACCACCAGCGCGCTCGATATGGTTTGAGCCACCAAGTCTGATAGTGCCCATTTTATGTAATACTCTATACAGGCATAAATAAATATACAGGCAAAGGGCACGGTTAAAAAAAAAAGCACCTCTTCCATCGGAAGCTGAAAAAACGTTATGCCCAGTGTATATTTAGAATTGAACGACCATACCCCTTTAACTGTGAACAGCACATCCCACACTAAAAAAAACAAACCCGTTATAGCCATACCGGGCCAGATATACTTCCAGCTTTTGTTAAAACGCACCCGGTTATCAAATGATAATATTACCGGAAAAAGAATAGTTAAAAAGTTAATTAACAGGTAGGTAAATTTCATTTTAGGGCAGCTAATTGTTTGTGCAGATCGTTGTTTTCTTTAATTGTACACCGCCGCGAAGTGATCAAAAACTTAATGATAGTTTCTGTCAATACCTTATCTGCAGAGCCATAGTTTTTTTGATTTAATTGCCTGATCATCTCTTCCTTATCGGCAACCAGATCTTTTGCATAACCCAAAAAATGAGGAACATTATGCTGAATAGAGAACCGCATAAAACGGATCTCAATATTATGAGGGTCGGCGGTGACGGCGTTTTTAAGCAGCTTATCGGATAGGTTTAAATACCTGATCTTACTATAAGGGTTCCAGGCGTGTTTGGCCTTTAATGCATCAAGCGTGCCCATATAAGCTACCGTAAGGGGCGTTTTATTTGTTAATTTATCCAGGCTGTTGTACAACGAGTCTGTAATATGAGGGCTCTCAAGTGCCTTTATCAAGCCCTTCCGCACAAGCTTTAAATCAGGATCGTTAGGGTTAGCCAGGCAAGCGGTCACACTAAACAAAATACCTATAGATAAAATCAATACAGTTAGCTTCATTATATAGCTTTTATCGTTTTCATTAAAACCGCATTAGCATACAGTGCCAGTTTATGCGCGTTAGAGATGCGTATCCGGCGTTGCAAAATAGCATTTGCCGATGTTTTTTTGATTTTTTTAAACAACTGCAAATAATAGGTATAAGCAATATAGACACCCAGCTTAGTACCCTTTGGCAATTGTTTAATGCCAAGCAATGCATCATCAAAATCATATTTAATATCGGCTTCAATATTTTGTTTATCCTGCTCGGTAAACTTATTAAAATCAACTCCCGGGAAGTACGTTCTTCCGCGATCTTCAAAATCAGACTTGATGTCCCTTAAAAAATTTATCTTTTGGAAAGCGGCCCCCAGGCTTCTGGCTTTGGGCAATAGCTGGTCGTAAAGCGTGGTTTCATTTTCAGTAAAAACGCGCAGGCACATTAGGCCCACTACCTCTGCCGAACCATAGATATATACCTTATAGGCATCGCCGTTGTATGATGTTTTATCAATGTCCATTTCCATTGAACGTAAAAAGGCATCAATTAAATGGGGCTCAATCTGATATTGATTAACCACTTGCTGAAACGATTGTAAAACAGGGTTTAAACTGATACGTTGTTCAATGGCAGTAAAAGTTTCCGCCCTGAAATCAGAGAGGAGTTTCAATTTATCGTACCCGTGAAACGTGTCTACTATTTCATCCGCATAACGAACAAAACCGTAAATAGCGTATACAGGGTTACGGAAACGTTTATCAAAGGACTTAATGCCCGTACTAAACGATGTGCTATATTTATTGGTTATTATTTTGCTGCACGCAAAACAGGTTTCGTTAAACAGATCCATATTTTTGTTTGGCAGATTCACAAACTTAGATAAATTTTCGCCTATAAATTAATCGTGGCAACATATAACAAATTTATTATCAAAAGCCTTTACCAGCAACAATTTGCTTACTTTGGCCTATTAAATACATGAATAAAAACCACCATATTATTGTTATTGGTGCCGGTTTTGCCGGATTAGCAGCGGCATCGGTACTGGCTAAGCAAGGTTACAAAGTTACCCTTGTTGAAAAGAACGACCAGCCCGGCGGCCGTGCCCGCGTTTGGGAAAAAGATGGTTTTAAGTTTGACATGGGCCCTAGCTGGTACTGGATGCCCGATGTATTTGAAAACTATTTTACCCTGCTTGGCAAAAACCTTGCCGATTATTACCACTTAAAACGCCTTGACCCTGGCTACAGGATATATTACGAAAAAAATGACCTCGTAGATGTGCCCGCTCAAATGGATAAGCTGGAGCAGCTATTTGAGCAAATTGAGCCCGGTAGTAGCGCCGCGTTGCAGCAGTTTTTAATACAAGCCAAATATAAATATGAGGTTGCGATGTGCGATTATGTTTTTCGCCCGTCGCATTCTATCACCGAGTTTATTGACCTTAAATTGATCCGCGAAAGCCTGCGTATACAAATGTTGAGCAGCATGCGCAAACATATCCGCAAGTATTTTAAAAATCCTAAACTGGTTAAGCTGCTGGAGTTCCCGGTTTTGTTTTTGGGTGCCACCCCACAAAATACACCCGCAATGTACAGCCTGATGAATTATGCCGACCTGAGCTTAGGTACCTGGTACCCCATGGGCGGCATGCACCAAATTGTTAAAGCAATGGTGAGTGTTGCCCAAGAGCTCGGCGTTGAAATAAAGCTGAATACCGAAGTTACCCGGATCAACATTGTTAAAGGCCGGGCTACCGGCATAGAAACCAACCAGGGAACCCTGCCTGCCGATTTTATTATTGCCGGTGCCGATTACAGGCATGTTGAGCAGCAACTGGTTGAAAAAAGCCACCGTAACTATGATGAAAAGCATTGGGATAGCCGCACCATGTCGCCATCGAGTTTATTGTATTATATAGGTACCAATAAAAAAGTGCCGGGTATTCTGCATCATAATTTGTTTTTCGACGAGGACTTTGATGAGCATGCCCATCAGATCTACACCGACCCGCAATGGCCGGATAAGCCTTTGTTTTATGTATCCTGCACCTCAAAAACCGACCCCTCCGTTGCGCCAGAAGGCGGTGAAAACCTTTTCTTTTTAATGCCGGTTGCCCCCGGCCTGAACGATGACGAAGCAACCCGCGAAAAGTATTTCAATATAATGCTCGACCGCTTTGAGCGGATAACCGGAAACATCATTCGCGATTCTATTGTTGTAAAACGCAGCTACGCCCTCAACGATTTTAAAAACGATTATAACTCTTTTAAAGGCAATGCCTATGGGCTTGCAAACACCTTAGCGCAAACGGCTTTTTTTAAACCAGCAATGCGGGCCAAAAAAATAAGGAATATGTTATATACCGGGCAGCTTACGGTGCCGGGCCCCGGTGTGCCGCCATCGCTAATTTCGGGGCAGGTAGCGGCAAAAGAGGCTATGAAACTGATGGATAAGTAGTTTTTTAGTTGCGGGTTTCGGGTTGCTAGTTATGGGTTGTTTTTTAGTTAAAATATTTTCGCCATAAACTTTTTTTAACTCACAACTAATAACTCACAACCGGGCGACTTGCTACAACTAAAGTACCCATGTCCGTTTTAAAAAAGGCCTGTTATGCTCAGCTTGTCCAAGCATGATGGGAGGGCCTCCGCGCTCCGCTCTTCGGCGGTGGGGCCGCGTAATTTCTAGGCCTTCATAATACCAATAACCAAAATAATACATGGGTAAAAATGGGTACTGGTAATATTTGTGTTTTAGTTCCCTCAGCTAGCAGCGTATTTCTAGGCCTCCATAATACCAATAACCAAAATAATACATGGGTATTTATGGGTACTGGTAAAAAAATATTTTCTAACACATTGCCATTTTTTGCGCGGTTGCAATAGCTTTCATTGTTTATTTAAGCTACAATATAGCGTTTTTTTAGCAATGGCACAAGGGGGGATTTAGATGTTTGCCTGCGCCGGGCATATCTGGACAAAGTGGCATATTTATTGGTTTTTGATTTCGCCTCTGGTATATAATCATTATTCTTTGGTTTTCCACCAATCCATTGGAAGTACTAAAACTTCTTTGTTATTCGCTAACATTGATTTATTGAAAAATGACACAAGCGAAGTGTCTGTCGGTATTTCATTTCCAACCTTATAAACATTTTTCAGATGGTTAAAGTAACCCTCTTTAATATTACATACCGCTGCAGTTATAATGGATGCTTGCTTTGCACTATACCACTCCGGCTTGTCTACCGAGAATATCTTATTAGTGCTGCGATCAATAATGAAAATGCCTGCTGAACTATATAAATAGCTCCTTTTAAATGTGGAGTCTTTGATTAGCAACTTGTTCCTGGTATCAAATACATATAGGCGACTTCTAATCCCTGTTCCTAAATTTTCAAATGTAGTTAGAAAAGCAAGATTATTAAAAGTGAGGGTCTTGTGCCTTATAAAGGAGTTTCCCTTTAATTCATAGATTCCATTATAGACATTATTTGAATTTATATTCGCATCGTTTGGGATAATGAATCTTAAAGTATCGAATGTTAAATACTTGTTGTGTTTGACTGTATAGAACTTTAACGAGGTTTCAACATTACGATTACTCAGACTATTTATTGTAGTATTTCGATTTGAAGTCGGCTTACTTATGCACGAAGAAAAGCAGAAAACGCATATTAGTAAGTATCTAATGAAGATTTTTTTGCTCATATCTTAGTTGTAGTACTAGTTTTAAAGGCCACAGGGACAGCATAAAACAAATCAAAAGTATTCATATTTAAAGTATCCATCATTATGCTAGTCTTTTACGCATCTAATAGAAAAGCCGCTGGCCTTAGCATAATGATACCCGCCTACATCATCATTCTCCCTGAAGATGCGGTGAAACCACCATTCTTTCGTATCTCCGGCTAGGCCCCACCACCCACCATAGTCAATGTTTTTGAATGGCCCTTCATCATCGCGGTAGCCCCCGGGCAGCGCAGTAAATCCACTGGTGTTGCTTGCCGTATTTTTTATTGAAATCCAACCATTTGTAGCTTTCATCTTGATTCCGGCAATATTGGCACCGCCAAGGTAGTCAGTCAAAACCGTCCATTCAGCATCATTTGGTATATGCCAGCCTACCGGGGCCAGGCCCCTTGGATCATTTTCGGCATACCAGTTATAAAGTTTCCCGTATTTAGTGTCGTTTGCCGGATCATTGTTATAATAACACCAGGCAGGTTTACCTTCCTTAGCCGCTTTCTTCCACTCTTCGTTAGTTTTAGCTTCAGCTATCGCATCGCCGTTTCGGAATGTAGCTGCACTCAAGTTTTCTGCCATCCATGTTTGCAGGCCTATTTTTACAATTTGGTAAACTTTTCGGTCTCTTGGGTCGGTAATTGTTTTTTTTATCTGAGCTTGGGTGGCACCTGTAATTATTATCAAAAACAGTTGAGGTATAAACTTTATGCTTTTCATCAATTTATTACTATTTGGGATTTATAAGTGATATAATAAGTTTGTACTGTTTATCAGCACCTGTTTGTTGGAAGATCTTTAAGTCGGCTCCAAACTTAAATGATGCGTAAGTGTAGAAGAAAAACTGTTCTTCTACTAGATTTGGCTTGGTGCTGGGTGTTGGGGTTTGGGGCGCAATAGCTGGATAATATGCCTTTAATGCGGCAATTACTTCGGCCATGTTTTTTTGAGCTTCGTACAATGTTGCGAATTCTTTTCTAAGAATAACAAGTGGATGTGAGCCGTTACTTGGAGCACCAATTTCACCACTACATCCATCATATAAAGCGTCCGGTAGAATGCTATACCTCGTAATTTTGTCGGTTTCGTCGAAAATGGCACCACAAAATTTTGTTGGGCGTTCGTCCATGCCATTTAGGTAATCTAACGCTAGTTTTATGGTTTCAGATGTGGTTACTTGGGCCATGCCATACACTGACATTGAAAGGAATAAGAAAATAATTGCAATAGTCTTCATGTTAATAAATTATGTAAGGTTGAGGTAATAAAATATATGGTAAATATAAATATCTGTCTAGATATTTTAAAACCTAAATAAGGCAAATCAAGCGGACATTTTTATAATAAATTAATCAAGTTGTTTTAAACTAATAATGATTTTAGCAAAGAGCCTGTTTAAATTTTGTTCAATTACAATTTTATAGTACCATGCAAATGTTCTTTTAATCACCCATCCTGGCGGCAAGGTATGAAGCGAGCGGGAGAGCGATAGCTACTTGTGCCTGATCTGCGATATTACAATTTGAGATTATTGTTTATCTTTAAGCGTGAGGAGCCCGACATACCTTGCAGGAAGGGCTATTCCTGCAAGGGCTGGCACTTTGTTTTTAAAATTATTAAAGATGAAAAAAGGACTAACATTACTTTTGATTTTAAGTTTAATTTCTTGTAATAAATTAGAAAATAAATTACAAGGCGGTTGGCTGATAGAAAAAGCATATTATAACAACAAACCGTAATATACGATTTATATACTAATAGCTTTGATCTTAATAAAGACCATACTTGTAATTTACCAATACCGATTCCGGCACTAATCAAAAAACAATTAGATGGAGAAGCGGGTTCATGGGAAGCTTATACCAAAGACACCTTATCTTACCTGAAGATAATTAGCCCCAATAAAGTATTTAAAAGAACATTTAGGGTTCTGAATTTTAGGAAGGAGTTGGATTATAAGAAATATGGATATTTGTTAAAAATGACTTTAATCGCTGATAGCTTAAGAATGGAATGTGCTAAAGTTCCATATTAATACCCTCATCCTGGTGCAATGTAGCGGGGGCAAGGGCGATAGGTATTTGTGCCTAAAACAGGCCCAAGTAGCCTATGCACATAGCCAACCCGGCATTGCTGGACGATGGGGGAATGATTTAAAGAAATACAAAAAGAATTAAAAAGGAAGCAAGCTAATGGAAAATAGCAATTTAATTGAGTTAGAAAAAAGCATTATAATAATCCAGAAAAAACTTTGTGTTAAATATGGATCAGTTTTTTTACCCGGATTCTTTAACTTACTAATTGGCGTTGCTCTACAGACATTTAATAATTTAGAATTGCCAATTAATGGTTTAAGGCATCCAATACAAAATCCAAATGTTACTAATTGGTACATCTGGTGTGGCGATTATTCACAAGATGATAATTTTTTTTCATCTATACATGTTAATCATTTGCTTGAAATATGCCCAGAAGCCTTAAATTATTTAGGGTTATCTCCAGGATGGAGATTTCAATTCGATAATAATAAATATGAGGATGTTTGGTATGATGAGAGTCTTTTATTAATATAAAACAGGTTACCTTAACTTCCAGAATGGGGCCCGGAAGGATTAGTAAAATAAATCCTTTTCCATGCAGTCTATATTACTTCAACAAGCCTCCTCGCTTCATCCAGCGCTGCAATATTTTCAAAATAAGCTATTTTTTGATTTGTCAAGTAATCTCCCAAAAACAAAGCTTTGCTTAGCAATTGGTTTGAATTGTATTCAGGCGGCAGGCTGTTTTTTAGCTTTGCTAACTCAACCAGTAAAATAATAATGTTGCTCAAATCGGCGGCTTTTAGTTTCCTTTCCAGCAGGGTTGTTAAAAAGGCTTCGTTACTTAAATTGGCAATGTCAAGTAAGTTAAGCCCTATTCCCGATTTCATCAAATCGCCTATTTCCGCTATCTGAGTATTAGTAGCACCATATTCTTTCAACAACATAATTTTAGAGAGTAGTTTGCGGAAAAGAATTCCGAGAGATTCAATTGCCTTTTCAACAATGTCATAATTTGCCATAATTTAAAAAAATAATATTTCATCTAAATCTAACACTTTATAATGAAACGTAACAAAGGTGAACCAATTATAGAGCAAACACAGGCTTATGGCTGGTTTAAATGCCTTGATGCAATAAATACGTTCATCAAGGCTAAATGAGTTTAGACGGTATTGTATTAACCTATTAAATGTCTCTAACTTTCCGGATACTCCATTACTTAGTAACACAAATTTATTCCCACATCCTGGCGTAATGTAGCGAAGGCATGTGTGTAAAGGCTACTTGTGCCTTATCGGCGTGTCTTGTCCTAAACAAGTACCATCTGCCCCCATCCCTTCAAAATATTTTCGCTCAACCGCTTGAATATCAAAAATTAACTTGCTACCTTTGCAGTCCCAAATTGTGGGACAAAACAAAAAACATTAAACAGGAACAATGCCTACTATTCAGCAATTAGTTAGAAAAGGTAGAGTAGCTCTGGTTGACAAGAGTAAGTCGCCAGCGTTGGACAGCTGTCCACAGCGAAGAGGCGTATGCACACGCGTGTATACCACTACCCCTAAAAAACCAAACTCAGCAATGCGTAAAGTTGCGCGTGTACGTTTAACCAATGGTAAAGAGGTTAACGCTTACATCCCCGGCGAAGGCCACAACCTGCAAGAGCACTCAATCGTGTTAATCCGCGGTGGCCGTGTTAAAGATTTACCGGGTGTACGTTACCACATCATCCGTGGTGCGTTAGATACATCAGGTGTTGCGGGCCGTAACCAACGCCGCTCAAAATATGGTACTAAACGTCCAAAACCTGGACAAGTTGCAGCTCCTGCTAAGGGCGCTCCTGCTAAGAAGAAAAAATAATTAAGGAGGATAGAAGCAATGAGAAAATCGAAACCAAAAAAACGAATTATCCTTCCTGATCCAAAGTTCAATGATACTTTGGTTACAAGGTTTGTTAACAACATGATGTACGATGGTAAAAAATCTACAGCATACACTATATTTTATGATGCCGTTGAACTTGTTGAGAAAAAAACAAGCGAAAGCGGTTTAGATACCTGGAAAAAAGCGTTAAACAACGTTATGCCCGCTGTTGAGGTTAAATCTCGCCGTGTGGGTGGTGCTAACTTCCAGGTGCCAACAGAAGTTCGTCCGGAGCGTAAAATTGCTTTGGGTATGAAATGGTTAATTAGCTACGCACGTAAACGCGGCGAAAAAACCATGATGGAAAAATTAGCCGGCGAAATTATCTCTGCCGCTAAGGGCGAAGGTGCAGCGGTTAAAAAGAAAGAAGATACGCATAAAATGGCCGAGGCTAACAAAGCGTTCTCTCACTTCCGTTTCTAATAAAAAATTGTTATTGAGTTATTGAGTTATCAGGTTATTGGCTTCGCCGGTTCCAGTAATTCAATAACTCATTAACGTAATAACTCAATAACTAAAACATTATGTCAAGAGACTTAAAATACACCCGTAACATAGGTATTGCTGCTCACATTGATGCAGGTAAAACCACCACTACCGAGCGTATACTTTATTACTCAGGTGTTAGCCATAAAATAGGCGAGGTGCACGAAGGTGCAGCTACTATGGACTGGATGGCGCAGGAGCAGGAGCGTGGTATTACCATCACTTCGGCTGCTACAACAGTAAACTGGAAATACAGGGGCGATACCTACCACATTAACATTATTGATACACCCGGCCACGTGGATTTTACCGTTGAGGTAAACCGCTCACTGCGTGTATTAGATGGTTTGGTATTTTTGTTCTCTGCGGTTGATGGTGTTGAGCCTCAATCAGAAACTAACTGGCGCTTAGCCAACAACTACAACGTTGCCCGTATAGGTTTCGTTAATAAAATGGACCGCTCTGGTGCCGATTTTTTAAAGGTTGTTAAGCAGGTTAAATCAATGTTAGGCAGTAACGCGGTACCACTGCAATTGCCTATCGGATCAGAAGAAAGCTTTAAAGGCGTTGTTGACTTGATCAACTGGAGAGGTATTGTATGGAACGAGCATGATAAAGGGATGACCTTTACCGAAGTGCCTATTCCTGACGATATGATTGAAGAAGCTACCGAATGGAGAGAAAAATTATTGGAATCAGTTGCTGATTACGATGAGAGCCTGATGGAAAAATTCTTTGAAGCTCCAGAATCCATCACCGAGCGCGAAATATTAGATGCATTGCGTAAAGCAGTATTAGATGCTAAAATTGTGCCTATGGTATGTGGTTCATCTTTCAAAAATAAAGGTGTACAAACCATGCTTGATTATGTGATGGAGTTATTGCCATCGCCGATGGATGTAGATGGTATTGTTGGTACAAACCCTGATACCGGCGAAGAAGTTATTCGCCAACCATCAGAAAAAGAACCATTTGCAGCCTTAGCGTTTAAAATAGCAACCGATCCTTTTGTGGGCCGTTTATGTTTTATCCGTGTATACTCGGGTAACCTGGAGGCAGGTTCGTATGTTTACAACATGCGTTCAGAAAACAAAGAGCGTATCTCGCGTATATTCCAAATGCATGCCAACAAGCAAAACCCAATTCCTAATGTAGGTGCTGGTGATATTGCCGCGGTTGTAGGTTTCAAGGATATTAAAACAGGTGATACCCTTTGCGATGAGAAACACCCTATCGTATTAGAGTCCATGAATTTCCCTGAGCCGGTTATCGGTTTAGCTATTGAGCCTAAAACTCAGGCTGATGTTGATAAATTGGGTATGGCTTTAGGTAAATTATCCGAAGAAGATCCAACCTTCCGTGTTAATACAGACGAAGAAACAGGCCAAACCGTTATATCGGGTATGGGCGAGCTTCACCTTGATATCATCATGGATCGTTTAAAACGTGAGTTTAAAGTTGAAGTTAACCAGGGTGCTCCACAGGTTTCTTACAAAGAAGCAATTACTGGCCAAACACAACACCGCGAAACCTATAAGAAACAAACCGGTGGCCGTGGTAAATTTGCCGATATTCAGGTTATCATTTCGCCTAACGACGAAGGTAAAACAGGTTTACAATTTGTGAACGAAATTAGCGGTGGTTCTATCCCCCGCGAGTTTATTCCATCTGTTGAAAAAGGTTTTGCAGCAGCAATGGCAAACGGTGTATTGGCCGGTTATCCTTTAGTGGATATGAAAGTTCGTTTGATTGACGGCTCTTTCCACGCGGTCGATTCAGATGCGTTATCTTTCGAGATCTGCGCCCGTGGTGCTTACCGCGAAGCATTGCCAAAATGTAAACCAGTGTTATTGGAACCGATCATGAAGATCGAGATCCTTACCCCGGAAGAAAACATGGGTGATGTTATTGGTGATATGAACCGTCGTCGTGGCCAGCTTTTAGGTATGGATTCACGCGCTGGCGCTCAAGTTATCAAGGCTACCGTGCCATTGTCAGAAATGTTTGGTTATGTAACGCAGTTACGTACCATTACTTCGGGCCGTGCAACTTCAACCATGGAGTTTGATCACTATGCCGAGGCACCAAGAAACGTACAAGAAGAAGTAATTGCTAAAGTTAAAGGCAAAAAAGCTGCTGCTAACGCGTAATTAATAAACAGATATAACTAAATAACAAACCGGGCACGATAACTAATAGCTCTTATCGTGACCATAAAACAACTAAAATGAGCCAAAGGATCAGAATTAAATTAAAATCTTACGATTACAACTTGGTAGACAAGTCTGCTGAGAAGATCGTAAAAACAGTAAAACCTACGGGTGCTGTAGTAAGCGGACCAATCCCCTTGCCAACCGAAAAGAAAATTTTCACTGTTTTGCGTTCACCACACGTAAACAAAAAAGCACGTGAGCAATTTCAACTATGCTCTTACAAACGTTTGTTAGACATCTACAGTTCAAATTCAAAAACTGTTGATGCTTTAATGAAACTTGAATTGCCAAGCGGCGTTGAAGTGGAGATCAAAGTATAGTTAGACACGTTTCACAAAAAATAGAAATGCCGCTCCCAAAAGAAGCGGCATTTTTTATATAAATCCATTGCGTTGAGCAAATGTATAAGTCAAAAAATGTACTTTTGTAATGCTTAACAACTTATCGCATTTTAAATGAAGAATTATTTATACGCCATTATTATAATTATGGTAGCGGGCACAAGCTGTAAAAAAACAGACGGTGTTGAACTTAAAGCTTCGGCCGCAGCCTATCAACCATTCTCGGCTAACTCTTACTGGAAATATCGCGTAGTTATCGGATCAAAAGTTGATACAACTACAACCACCATGACAGCAAATACAGCAACTTTTAACAATAAAATATACCATACAGTCACGAGCGCTTCTACGGCATATGCTGGAGTTCAAACCGGCTATATGTATGCAGATAATCATAATTATAGCATCCGGGCTACCACGTTGATTAATGGCATCACGGTAGACATCGTATATCTAAATGATGCCGCAACTACATGGACAAATAAAATTACCGATAGCGGGTTTATTAACGGGGTGCCGGCTCAAATAATTGGAACTCTTGTTGATGCTAATATTTCCAAAACAGTTTCGGGTAAAACCTATAATAATGTAATTCACACCAAGGTAGATCTTCAATATAACCTTACGGGTACAGGTTTTAGCAGTGTCACCGTATACGATTATTACATCGCTAAAGGAATTGGCATTATTGAAAATGATGCCACAATTAATGCTTTCGGATATTCTACCACAAGTACAACCAGTTTAATTGATTATGCAATAAAGTAATTTTATTGACTGTATTATAAAAACTTCTGTTTGTAAATGATTATAGGGAAATATGTAATAAAGGTGCGAAATATTTTAATGTTACAATTATTAATATTTGTTATCCTGTGCGTTTTTTGCTCAGCATTTCAGTTTTGGGTTCTAAGTTTAATTATGTATATTCTTTCATTATTCATTCATTTTACATAACCCCATAATGGTTTTAATTTATGCTTTTTTAAGCGCGGCAAGCAACTCACTAATTTTAGGAACTTTTTCAAAGGCTTGTATCAATTGCCCGCCTCTGTTGTAAACCGCAATATAAGGAGTTGTTTTTACCTGATAGAAACGTTGTACCAGGTAAGTATATCCTTCGGTGCCTACTATAATATTAGGATATTTTGCTAACCCCAAATCTTTATAAAAAACTTGTATAGATTGTAGCATAGCAAAAGTTACCATTACAATCTGTGTATTGCGTAATGTTTTACCATGTTGCTTTATTTCTTTATCCATCGCATCTTTTAAATCATAAGTAAAATGCAGGCAGTGGGTACAATCGGGCGCAAAGTAAATTATCATTACAGGTTTATTTTTCTTCAAATAAGCTGGCGTAATGTAAACACTGTCGGTTTTAAGTATCCGAAAAGGAGGAATCCATTTATTCTTGTTGCTATCCTGGGCGTGTAAGCTAACAACAAAAAAAAGTAAGAATAAAAGCGAGCAAAATAGTTTTTTCATCCGTAAATAATTTAGTCGACTAATCAGTCAACGGTTAATATTCTATTAAATAAAGACACAGCCAAGAGTTTGTAAAATTTCATCCCCGAGCTCTAAGCTCAACCCTGTGTGCTTAGCTGTGTAACACCTGT
>JANXTT010000111.1 GCA_025352225.1 Mucilaginibacter sp.
ATGCCCTAAATGTGGAATGACCTTGGTAAAAAAGGTAAGCACTAAAAAGAAAACAACCAAAATGGCTATGTAATTTATTTTAGCCGGGATGCAATTGTATTCCGGCTAATAAAAATAATTAAGATGATTAACCAACTTATTACCCTGTCGTTAAAAAACAGGTATATCGTATTAATAGCCGCAATAGGCCTTTTTGTATGGGGTTTTTACGCGATCCAACAAAACCCGATTGACGCCATTCCCGATTTATCAGAAAACCAGGTAATTGTTTTTACCGAATGGCAAGGCCGTAGCCCACAAGTTGTAGAAGACCAGGTAACGTACCCGTTGGTAAGCAATTTACAAGGTATCCCTAAGGTAAAATCGATCCGGGCAACCTCCATGTTTGGGATGAGCTTTGTATATGTTGTTTTTGACGATAAAGCTGATATTTACTGGTGCCGGACCCGTGTGCTGGAAAGGTTAAATTATGCCCAGCGTTTATTACCCGAAAGCGTTATACCAACCCTTGGGCCCGATGGCACTGGCGTAGGCCATATATTATGGTACACGCTTGATGCTAAAGGTATTGACCTTGGAGAGCAACGTGCCCTGCAAGATTGGTACGTTAAACTTGGCCTGCAAACAGTATCGGGCGTTAGCGAGGTAGCATCATTCGGTGGGTTTGAAAAACAATATCAAATTGCCGTTGACCCTAATAAGCTGAATTATTATAACATTCCTTTATCGCAGGTTTTAAAAGCTGTAAAAAGCAATAATAATGATGCCGGAGGCCGTAAATTCGAAATGAATGGTACTGGCTATATTGTACGTGGCTTAGGCTATATCAAAAATATTCACGATGTTGAGAATATCTCTATCGGTACTATCAACACCATCCCGGTACATATTAAAGATATTGCTGTTGTACAAATGGGAGGCGATTTACGGCTCGGTATATTTGACCAAAATGGCGAAGGTGAAGCAGTAGGCGGCATTGTTGTGATGCGCTATGGCGAAAATGCCGACAAGGTAATTCATGCGGTGAAAGCCAAAATGGTAGACATGCAAAAAGGCTTGCCACCCGGAGTTAAATTTAAAATAGCATATGATAGAAGCGAGCTGATCGAGAGTTCCATTAACTCTGTAAAACATACCCTAATTGAGGAGATGATTACCGTGTCTATCATCGTTATTCTCTTCCTTTTTAGCTGGCGAAGTGCTTTGAGCATCATAATACAAATCCCAATTACTATTGCCGCCAGTTTTATATTGCTAAATGCTTTTGGTATCTCTTCAAACATCATGTCGTTAACGGGTATTGCCCTGGCTATAGGGGTAATTGTAGATAACGGCATTGTGATGGTTGAAAACTCACATCGTAATTTATCCATCGCTCAACAAAAAGAAAAATCATGACCTTAGCCGAAAGAATAAAAATCATCGAAACCTCGTGTAAACAGGTTGGGCGTGGCGTATTTTTTTCCACACTCATCATTGTGGCATCTTTTTTACCTGTTTTTATGCTGGAAGGGCAGGAGGGTAAACTTTTTGGCCCGCTGGCTTTTACAAAAACTTTCATATTAGCTATTGATGCTATACTGGCCGTAACCCTGGCACCGGTACTGATCTCGTTTTTTCTGCAAGGGAAATTAAGCTCAGATGAGCTTAATCCGCTAAATCGATTTTTAGAGCGGGTTTATCGCCCAGTTTTGAATTTGTGCTTAACATGGCGAAAAACTACCATCGGCATCAATATTATAGCATTGCTTGTTAGTATCCCATTATTGTTAAGCTTAGGCAGCGAGTTTATGCCGCCATTGGATGAGGGTACTATATTGTTTATGCCAGTAACGTTACCGGATGTATCAAACGCCGAAGCTAAACAGATTTTGCAGGTTCAGGATAGGATCATCAAAAGTATCCCCGAAGTTAAAAATGTATTGGGTAAAGCGGGCAGGGCTAATACAGCCACCGATAATTCGCCAATTAGTATGGTGGAAACCATCGTTTTATTAAAGCCAACCAGCGAGTGGCGCAAGGGGATTAAAAAAGAAGATATTGTAAATGAACTTAACGCCAAATTGCAGATACCAGGTGTTGTTAACGGGTGGACACAGCCTATCATAAACCGGATCAATATGCTTTCAACCGGTATCAGGACTGACGTGGGCCTGAAAGTATATGGACAAAATTTGGATACTATTTACGCCTTATCCAACCAGATGAAACAGGCATTGCAAGGTATGCCAGGTGTGAAAGATCTATATGTTGACCCTATAACAGGTGGAAAATACCTGGATATACAAGTGAACAAAGATGCTATAGGCAGATACGGTTTAAGCGTTGATGACGTGAACCAGATTGTAGAAACCTCCCTCGGCGGGATGAATTTAACACCTACAATTGAAGGGCGTAGGCGTTTTAGCGTTAACCTGCGTCTGGGGCAAGATTACCGTAACGATCTGGATCAGATTAAACGCACGCTGGTACAAACCTCTAGTAATGGTCCTATTCCATTATCGGCTGTAGCCGATATTAAGATCAGCGATGGGCCGGCGATGATACAGTCGGAAAACGCTTTGCTGCGGGGTACTGTATTATTTAACGTGCGCGACCGTGATTTAGGGAGTACCGTCCAGGAAGCACAGCGTAAATTGAACACCATGGTGAAAGCACTCCCCAAAGGTTATTTTATTGAATGGAGTGGCCAATACGAAAACCTAATCCGCGCGGAAAGTACTTTAAAACTGATCCTGCCCGTTGTGCTAGTCATTATTTTTGCCTGCTTGTATTTTGCATTCAGATCTGTAAGGGAAGCGTTTTTTAGTCTGATCTCCATCCCATTCGCTTTAATAGGCGGAGCTTATATGGTTTTCTTTTTCGGGGTGCACTTATCGGTTGCAGTTGCTGTTGGTTTTATTGCTTTGTTTGGCATAGCTGTAGAAACGGGTATTGTAATGGTGATCTATTTAAACGATGCTATGCAGCAACTTGTGGCTTTAAAAGGTAATTCGAGCGAAACCATAACCCGCGAAGATTTGCGCATTTATGTAATGAATGGGGCTATTAAAAGGCTACGTCCTAAACTGATGACCGTTAGTGTAGCCTTATTTGGCTTAGTGCCCATATTATGGGCAACCGGGACTGGTACGGATGTAATGCAGCCGATAGTATTACCCATGATTGGTGGAGTGTTAACATCGTCCACACATATTTTATTAGTAACACCTTTGATTTTTTTAATGACCAAAGAATACGAGCTACGAAAACTCGGCAAACTGGAAGTTTTAGAGGTGAAGGAATAAGGAGTATAAAAATGATCAGAAACTTGAGAAATAAAATGCTTACAGGCTTGCTCATTATAGTAAGTTTGGCAACTCGCAACATAGCACAGGCACAAAGTATTTTGCCGTTAGATAGTGTATTATCCCAAATAACCCACAATAACATTGGCTTGCAAACCTACAATGCAAAGGCTAATGCATTGAAGGCTTATGCTGAAGGTGCTAAAAGCTTGCCTGCGCCGCAAATTAGCGCCGGGCAATACCAGGTGCCTTATCAATTAAACCCCAATGCCGGAGCATTTATGATTACCGCCGAACAAATGTTTACTAACCGGGCTAAATTAAAGGCTAAGCAAAACTACATGAACGGCATGGCAGCTATTACTTTGCAGGATAAGCAATACCTGGCCAACCAGCTACTGGCCGATGCGCGGCAATATTATTATGACCGGGTTATTTTGGAAAGAAAACAAACTTTGCTAAAAAACACCCGTGGGTTATTGGAGTATATGATCAAAGATGCCAACATCCGCTATACTTATGGTAAGGAAAAGCTAAACAATATTTACAAAGCAAAAGCCGACTTGTACCAATTAGACAACGATAATGAACAGTTGAGTAATGAGATCAACCAGAAAAGTATTATGATGAATACTTTAATGAACCGGGATAAACAAATAACATTTGGAGTTGATACCAATATTAGAATTAAAGATTATAGCAATGCAAATACGGATACGTCGGCTTTATCGGCCAAGCGGAGTGATGTAAAAGCTATTGAAAAAAACATACAACTGCAACAATTAAATGCCGTGGTAGAGTACAGCAAACGTAAGCCAGATTATGGTGTGCAGATAAGCCATATGATGAGTTATGGTGGTATGCCCAATCAATACGTTTTAATGGGATCGATTACCATACCGATAGTGCCCTGGGCATCCAAAGAATATAAGGCCAATTTAAAAGGTATCAGCTATGAAGTTGAACAAATGCAACAGCAAAAGGCAAACTTGCTTAATGAGGTGCAGGGTAAACTTGGATCGTTAAAAGTTGATATGGCCAGTAAAACTAAACAGCTTAAAAATTACGATCAAAATATTATACCGGCATTACAAAATAATTATAAAACCTCCCTGTTATCCTACGAGCAAAATACGGAAGATCTGTTTACAGTGCTGGATGCCTTAAAAGGATTGCAAACAGCACGAATGGAGGCCTTAAACCGATTGCAGGAGCTTTTACAATTACAAGTAAATTATGAAAAGGAAAATGAAAAATATTAAGCACTTGCTGCCATTTTACCTGTTTACTGTAATACTGGTTATTATGGGGTGCATGCAACCTAAACCTGAAACAGCTCATGTGGAGGCAGTAAAATATACTTGCGCTATGCACCCGCAAATAATGAAAGATAAACCGGGTAACTGCCCAATTTGTGGGATGAAATTGATTAAAAAGTACGGGCAGGCTAGTAAGGGTGCGGGCATTGATATGAATACTGTTTTGCAGCCAGTCAGTTCAAGTGTAATATCATCTGTGGGTACAATAACACCACAAGAAAAATCCATCGCCTTAAACATTAAAGCCAGTGGCTATATTGATTTTGATACCCGTACCTACAATAACATTTCGGCCAGATATGCCGGGCGGATCGAGAAGCTTTATGTAAAATACGCTTTTCAGGAAATACATCGCGGGCAACGCGTTTTTGATATCTATAGCCCAGATATAGTAACCGCGCAGCAAGAGTTGATATATCTGTTGCAAAACTCTCCGCAAGAAACAATCCTGCTCAGGGCCGCCGAACAGAAATTGTTATTGTTAGGGTTAACTACAGCTCAAATCAATCACATTAAGGATTCCAAAAAGGCTTTTTACACATTGCCGATATATAGCCCTTATGAGGGGCATGTTCATGATAAGGGCCATGATCAGAACGGAGCACAAAGTAATATGGGGCAAACAGATTTAACTAATAGTCCGCTAGCGATAACCGAGGGGATGTATGTAACTAAAGGACAAACTATTTTTAACTTGGTTAACCCTCACCAATTATGGGCAATAATCAAGATTGACAATCGTGATGTTGCGAGCCTAAAACTTCATCAGCCGGTAAGTATTATGCTGCCTGATCTACACGGTAAAATAATTAATGGCCGCGTTGATTTTATAGAACCCATGTTCCAAAACGGAGATAAAGCTACATCCGTCCGGGTTTACCTTCATAATATGGATCATGAGTTAAAGGTGAATAGCCTGGTTAATGCAATAATTTATACAAGCATAAGGCATGGTTTATGGATACCCAGGTCTGCTATGTTAACCCTGGGTCAAAATAAAATAGTTTGGCTCAAACAAGGCAATTCTTTTAAAGTGCTTCAGGTGCAAACCGGGTTAATTAATAGTGATAGTATTATGGTAACCAAGGGGCTTACATTGCAAGATACGATAATTAGAGACGCACAGTATTTAACAGATAGTGAAAGTTTTATTAAATTAAAAGCTCATGACAACCAATAATAGATCAATTATAAAAAAGCGGAGTTTTATATTATTGTTAGCAGCACTAGTTTTTGTGGCATGTAAACAACGGCCTCAGCCGGTAAGTGAAAACAAAAACAAGGTATATTATACGTGTTCCATGCACCCGCAGATACATGAGGAACATCCAGGTGATTGCCCTATTTGCCACATGTTGTTGATTAAAAAAGAGATAATATCAGGCAACGGACAGGCTGTTAAAAACAGGATAACGCTTACTGCATTCCAAATTAAATTAGCAAGGATAGAAACAGATACGGTAAGGCTGCGGAGCATTGGGTCGGGGAAAACTTTAACGGGTACAGTAACTGCAGATCAAAACCATACCGAACAGTTAAGCGCGAGGGTGGCCGGCCGGATACAGCGATTATACATTCGCAGTATAGGCGAATTTATCAACGCCGGGCAACCCGTATACGACATTTACAGCGAAGATTTACTAGAAGCGGAAACAGAGTACCTGTTAGCATTGCAACAAAAAAAGGAGTTAACCAATGCTGATGTGGATTATAACAAATTAATTAATGCTGCTGAAAATAAACTATTGCTCTGGGGAATCTCACCGGCACAGATCAAACATTTAGCACAAGTGCATAAGGCATCTGCAACAATAACTGTTTTTAGTAAAACATCGGGCACTGTTACAGAGATTAATATACACGAAGGAGATTATATAACTGAAGGATTACCTATTCTGAAAACCGATAATTTGAATTCGGTATGGGTAGAGGCGCAGCTTTATGCCAATGAAGCACCGGCTTATCATCAGGATAGCAAAGCCGATGTTTCATTTCCGGATCTTGGGGGTAAAATTATTAGCGGTAAAATTGCTTTTGCCAATCCTGAGCTATCAACCACATCTAAAGTAAGCCTGATACGTATCAATATCCACAATATAGATGGGATGATCAGACCTGGTATGCTAGCTTATGTTTCTATGGTATCAGGTAACAAAAAGGCTTTAGCCATCCCCGCATCCGCAGTATTAACCAATGGGAAAGGAACCATAGTTTGGATAAAAAACAGTGACGGCAGTTTTTCCATGCGGAACGTTAACGTAGGTAATGGAAACTCAACGGCGGTTCCTGTTTTATCAGGCATATCAGCAGGTGATGTAGTGGTTACCAATGGTGTATATTTATTGAACAGCGAATATATATTTAAGAATGGCGACGATAAAGCCGGAATGGAAGGTATGAAAATGTAACAGTTATAAATTACACCCATGCATTGGTTAAATATTTCGGAACATTCTTTTGACTAAGAGTTTGCATTTGAGTTGTGATATTCGGATATTCGTTTTATATTATAACTCCTAAAATAAATTCCTGAAACTTATCTAAAAGAGCCGGAAGTTTTATTGTGAAACCATGTGGTATAAAGTATTAACGTTAAATATTTTTTTTTTGCTGATTGCCAATATGGCGTTTTCTCAAAACGAACAATACCAGTTTTCGCATTTAGATATTACGAATGGCTTATCAAATAATGAGGTAAACTGCATTTATAAGGATACCAAAGGATTTATGTGGTTCGGAACTATGGCTGGGCTAAATAGATATGATGGGTATAAATTTAAAGTATTTAAAAATAACACCCATGATACAACTTCTATAAGTGATGATTTTATATCGATAATCACACAAGGCCCATTCAATATGCTCTGGATGCAAACCCGTAGTGGGTTTAATATATATAATCCTTTAACGGAACACTTTGATCGTAATATCAGAGCTGCATTATCAAGAATTTCAATTCCTGGAAGTTACATCAACCAATTAAAAAAAGATAAATTCGATAATTTCTGGTTTCTACTTCCTCTATCAGGTGTATACAAGTACAATTCAATTACCGGTAAAACAATTCATTTAACACATCGTACTTTAGATACCACATCAATTTACTCCGATGATTTAACTGATTTATCCCAAGATTCAAAAGGAGATATTTGGTTGGTGCATAGAAGAGGAGTAATTGAAAAATTGGATCATAACACTAACAAAATCACTAAGAGAATTTATAATATTAACGATATATATAAACGTGAAATTAACCCATTTAAATTATATATTGACCGGCAGGACGATTTATGGATGTTTAGTGTAAACAATCCATTGGGTGTATATTATATTAATACTAACAAAAACATCTTCAAGCATATTGATAAGTCCTCACCAGGGAATCATTTGAATGCTGACATTGTTACTAACATTATTCAGGATGATAAGAACATCATTTGGGTAGCTACAGATCATGGAGGAATTAATCTTATCAATAAAAGTGATTTGAAAATCCAATATTTGGTTAATAGAGAAGACGATAATAAAAGTTTAGCTCAAAATAGTACAATATCCATATATAAAGACAATATGGGAATTGTTTGGATTGGTACTTACAAGGAAGGTATTAGTTATTATCATGAAGACATTATCAAGTTTCCTTTATATAAACATCATTCTTCTGATCCAAAAAGTTTAAGTAATGATGATGTTAATAAGTTTGCGGAAGATGAAAAAGGGAATTTATGGATTGGTACAAATGGAAAAGGGCTTATTTACTTTAATAGAAAAAATGGCAGTTTTACTACTTATCAACATGATGTTTCCAATACAAACAGCCTAACCAACAATATAATTGTTAGTTTGTGTTTAGATCATGAGCATAAGTTATGGATTGGTACATATTTTGGCGGTTTGGATTGTTACGATGGAAAAACTTTCACCCATTATCGTCACAATAATTCTATTCCTACCAGCATTTCCGACGATCGAATATGGGAAATTATGGAAGATTCTTCCCATCGTTTATGGATAGGCACTTTAGATGGAGGGCTTAACTTATTAGAGCCAAACACTCATAAGTTTATTCATTACAAAGCCGATGGTAGTTCTGCTATTCATTCTAATTATATTTCGGGGTTGGTAGAGGATGAGAATAAAAATCTCTGGATTAGTACCTCCTACGGAATTGATGTTTTGATGAACAAAACCCAAAAATTTCAATATTACTCCAATAGTCAACAAACAAGTAATAGCCTCATCCACAATAATGTTACTAATTTAATGGAAGATTCCAGGCATTTATTTTGGATAGCTACCCGCGGAGGACTAAGTATACTTGACAAATCTAAAAATCAGTTTATAAACCTTCGAAAAGAAGATGGACTACCCGATAATGCCATATTAGATATACTAGAGGATGATAACCATAATATGTGGGTTAGCACTCCCAACGGATTGTCAAATATCATATTATCATATCAAAACAACAAGTTGAATTTTCAATTTGAAAATTACGATGAAACAGATGGTTTACAAGGGCGTGCGTTTAATGAAAATGCATCCTTGAAAACCAAAACCGGCGAACTTATTTTTGGAGGCCCGCATGGTTTTAATATATTCAAACCTTCAGTTATTAAATCAAATAAAAGTACGCCCGTTTTGGTTTTGACAGATTTTCAAGTATTTAATAAAAGTGTAAATGCCGGAGATAGCTTAGATAGGCGCATAATACTCACAAAGGCTATAAGTGAAACAAAAAATATAACTTTAAACTATAACGAAAGTGCCTTTTCCATAGAATTTGCAGATCTAAATTTGTTTAATCCTGGCAAGGTAAAGCTCGAATATATGCTTGAGGGGTTTGATAAAGGCTGGACAATCAGTGATAACCATATCCGAAAAGCTACCTATACTAATCTTGATCCCGGTGAGTATGTTTTTAAAGTAAAATGGGTAGGGAAGAAAATCTCAAGCGATGAAAATCCATTAAAATTAGCGATTAGCATACGGCCTCCATACTGGAAGACAACTTGGGCCTATCTAATTTATATTCTATCCTTTGTAACCGCACTATTTTATATCAGACACCGGGGTATACAGAAAATTGAGATGAAATATGCGTTGGAGCGTGAGCGTGAAGCGGCTCACCGTATGCACGAATTAGATATGATGAAGATTAAATTCTTCACCAATGTTAGCCATGAATTTAGAACGCCGCTGGCACTTATTATGGCCCCAGTTGATAAAATTATTAAACAAACTGAAGAGCCTGAGCAAAAACGGCAATTACAAATGATAAACAGAAATGCAAGGCGTTTGTTAAACATGGTTAATCAGTTACTGGATTTTAGGAAAATGGAGGTGCAGGAACTTAAACTACACGCCAGGAAAGGTGATATTGTTAATTTTATTCAAGAGATATCATACTCATTTTCCGATGTTGCAGAAAAAAAAAATATTGTATTTGTATTTGATTCAGAAATTGAAAGTTTTGAAATTAATTTTGATCATGACAAAATAGAACGAATCATTTTTAATCTGCTTTCGAATGCTTTTAAGTTTACGCCTGAGAGGGGGCATGTAAGTGTGCTGTTAACTTTAAATGAAAAAATATCAAAAGCACAATTTATTGAAATTAAAGTTATTGATACAGGGATAGGTATACCCTTAAATAAGCAGGAAAAAATATTTGAACGATTTTTTCAAAATGATGTTCCGGGATCCATGGTTAATCAGGGTAGTGGTATTGGGCTAGCTATTACAAAAGAATTTGTAAAATTACATAACGGAGAGATCTCAGTTGATAGTGAACCTGAGATGGGAAGTTGTTTTACTGTGCTATTTCCAGTAAACATTCCATCTGAATTAACCGAACGAAGTAAGTTTGTACAACAAGTTGGCGAAAATCAAACTCTTGATTCATCATATGTAAAAGTATTACCGTCTGATGATACACGTATTCATAAAAAGAATACTGTTTTAATTGTCGAAGATAATGAAGACTTTCGCTTTTATCTAAAGGACAATTTAATTGAGCATTTTAATATTTTTGAAGCCGCTAACGGTAAAGAGGGCTGGCAAAAAACGCTGGCTCTGCATCCCAATTTAGTTGTTAGTGATATTAGTATGCCCGAAATGAACGGCATTGATTTATGCAGAAAAATACGAAATGATAAACGCACGTCACATATCCCGGTTGTGCTGCTTACTGCTTTAACCGGAGAAGAACAACAGTTACAGGGTTTAGAAACGGGCGCAAATGACTATATGACCAAGCCCTTTAACTTTGAAATTTTGTTATCTAAGTTAAAAAACATTCTCACTATACAGGCTGATATGCGTAAAACATATCAAAAACAAGTAGAGGTAAAGCCAACAGAACTAATAGTGGAATCTGTAGATAGTGTATTTATTAAAAAAGTATTGCATTTAATTGAAAAAAACATTGCTAATCCAGACTTTTCTGTTGAGGAGTTAAGCGGTGAAATGTATGTAAGTAGGGGTACGTTATATAAAAAAATACTTGCATTAACAGGTAAAACACCTGTAGAGTTAATCAGATCTGTCAGATTAAAGCGTGCGGCACAATTATTAACAGGCGGGCAGTTAACTATATCACAGATATCGTACAAAGTAGGATTTAAAAGTCAAAAATATTTTGTGCGTTCATTTAAGGCGGAGTTTAATTGTGTACCGTCAGCATACATTAATCAAGATAAGTTAGATCAGCCAAAAACGAATTTTTAAAGATCACTATATTTAACACCAAATGTTCGATAATAAATTATAATTCCCCATATCAAGCCAATCGTTAGTAATTTCGACTTCAATTCTTACAAAAATCTCCAACCTCAATCAAAATCTCTTCTCGGAGCATTGGAGGTATTTAATATAAAATGATTGTCAATTATTTATAGGTGTCATATGTCCCACTTTCTTAAATTATTTCTTACCCCAAACTAACGTTCTAATAGCCCGTTAATATCGTGGTTGCTTTTTATGCAGCTAAACATTTTTGGCACTTAAACCGTCTAAAACCCTGTAAATGCCAGCTTTTATATATTAAATGAACATTTGAGCCCCTATTTTTGTACACAACAAAAATTCCCTTCCCGTAAGTTTGTTATAGTTATAAATACTCAAACCAATTTATAAATCGTATTCTGAAAATTATGGTAAAACGTGTACTCATTAGTACTTGTATTGTTTTTTGTTTAACATTTTTTACCCGGGTAAATGGCCAGGGTAGTTATGCAAAAATCCCGGATGGGATTGAAATTACCTTAAATAATAGTTTGGGAGATCATTGTCATATTATAAAAATTGAAGTAATAACAGATAAGATCATTCATGTAGTTTCTACACCCGAAACCGGGTTTTCATCCGTAAAGAGTTTAATGGCTGTAAATAGGAGCGCGCAAAATGTTAAATGGAGCGTAACGCAAAAGATAAACCAGGTACAATTAAGTACCAGTTTTTTGACTGTTCATGTATCACTAATAACGGGCGTAATATCATTTACTGATAGAAATGGAAAAATGATATTAAGTGAAAAAGGGGAAAGTATATTTACTGCTGTATCAAACAATGGAGAAAATTCTTATCATATAACTCAAACTTTTCAATCTCCATTAGATGAGGCTTTTTATGGGTTGGGACAACACCAGAATGGTATAGTTAATTACAAAAACCAGCATGTAGAATTGCTTCAAAATAATACGGAGGTAGCTGTTCCTTTTGTATTATCAAATAAGAACTATGGTATATTGTGGGATAATTATTCACTAACTAAATTTGGGGATATTCGGGACTATCAGCCATTATCTGGTCTGAAATTGTATGCGGCAGATGGTAGTGAAGGATGGTTAACAGCCAAGTATGTTCAAAAAACTGATACTGCAAATGTTTTTATAACTCGTCCGGAATCAGAGATTGATTATTCCTTTTTGAACGATATAAAGAAATTTCCGGCAGATTTTAAACTTGGCGGAGGAAAGGTAAGCTGGCTTGGATCTATAGAATCAGCCTATTCAGGAAACCATCAGTTTTTAATAAAATCAGCCGGTTACATGAAAATATGGATAGCAGGTAAGCTACTTGCTGAAAGATGGCGTCAGGGTTGGAATCCTGGAACTGCCATTTTAAATGTAAATATGATAAGCGGTAAGAAATACCCTATCAAAATAGAATGGATACCTGATGCTGATGAATCTTTTATCTCTTTAAAATGGTTGTCGCCTTTGAATTTAGAAAAGCAGCAACAATTTGCTTTTGATTCAGAATCAGGTAATCAATTAAATTATTACTTTATCTATGGTAAAAATGCGGACGAAGTAATTAGTGGCTACCGTAACATAACAGGTAAAGCTGTTATTATGCCTCAATGGGCAATGGGTTTTTGGCAAAGCCGTGAACGTTATAAAACCCAAAATGAAATACTAAATACAGTAAAGGAGTTCCGTGATAAGAAAATCCCATTAGATAATATAGTAGAAGACTGGTCGTATTGGAAAGAAGATCAATGGGGGAGTCAGCAATTTGACGAAACACGTTTTCCGGATCCGGTGGGCATGATCAATACCTTGCACGATCAATATCATACCCACTTTATGATTTCTGTATGGGCTAAATTTTATGAAGGTATAGATAATTACAATTATTTAAATAAAAATGGATGGTTATATAAACGCAATATCGCTAATCGTCAACGCGATTGGATAGGGAAGGGGTATTTTTCAAGCTTTTATGACGCATATAATCCAAAAGCCAGAGAAGCTTTTTGGGGATTAATGAACAAAAATCTTTACAGTAAAGGTATTGACGCCTGGTGGATGGATGCCTCAGAGCCAGATATTACCTCAAATTTAAATGTACAAAGTAGAAAAGATATGATGAATCCCACCTATTTGGGCTCGTCAGCACAATATTTTAACGCTTTTCCTTTGCAAAATGCAAAAGGTATTTACGAAGGTCAACGTAGTGTGAACCCTAATAACAGAGTGTTTTTATTAACCAGATCAGCTTATGCAGGTTTGCAACGTTATGCTGCCGCAACATGGAGTGGGGATATCGGAGCACGGTGGTCTGATATGAAGAACCAAATAGGTGCAGGAATTAATTTTTCTTTGTCAGGTATACCATACTGGACTATGGACATTGGAGGGTTTGCTGTTGAGCATCGTTATGAAAATCCAAACGAGCAAGATCTGGAAGAGTGGAGAGAATTACAGACCCGTTGGTATCAATTTGGAGCATTTGTTCCTTTGTTCCGTGTTCATGGTCAATTTCCATATCGCGAGCTATTTAATATAGCTCCCCAAGATCATCCTGCCTACAAAAGCTTGTTATATTACGATAAGCTTCGTTATCGCTTAATGCCTTATATATACACCTTGGCGGGTATGGCCTATCATAATGATTATACCATAATGCGTGGTTTAATGATGGACTATGGTAAAGATGTAAAGGTGAAGGATATTAATGATCAATACCTTTTTGGGCCAAGCTTATTGATTAACCCAGTGTATGAATATGGGGCAAAAAGCCGTCAGGTATATTTACCGCAAGGTAATGGCTGGTATAACTTATATACTAATCAATATCAATCCGGAGGCCAAACAATTAATGCTCTTTCTCCGTATGAGCGCATGCCAGTTTATGTAAAAGAAGGGTCTATAATTCCATTTGGCCCCGAAATACAATATACTGGTGAAAAGCCAGCTGACCCTATTAACCTATATGTGTATACTGGTAAAGATGCCACGTTTACCCTTTATGAAGATGAAGGCACTAATTATAATTATGAAAAAGGAGCGTTTAGCACTATAAAAATGAATTATAATGAAGCAACTGAAACTTTAACTATTGAAAGTAGAAAAGGAAGTTACCCAGGCATGCCGGGTAAAAGAATATTTAACATAATACGGGTGGATAAAATCAAACCAACCCCGCTAAATTTTGAATTAACTGAACACACAATAAATTATGAAGGGAAAAAAGTAACATTAAAAATTTAACAACTAATCCAAATTTATGAACCAACTATTTACTAACCTAAATTCATTTCAATAATGAAAAGAAAATTAAAACGAATGATCAAAACCAGTTTCTGGTTAATGGTATCAATAATGCTGTTAAGCATTGATACATACGCGCAAGCCAAGCGTATTACAGGTACAATATTAGCTTCGGATGACTCCACATTGCCAGGGGTAAGCATTTATATTAAAGGAACAGCAATTGCTACCACAAGTGACATTGATGGCAAATACGGCATTGATGCAAAAACAGGTGATGTACTTGTATTTAAATTTATAGGATTTGATACTAAGGAAATGACCGTTAAGCAGGGTGCTGTAATTAACGTTACATTAAGCCCCTCCTCAACAGCCTTAACAGAGGTCGTAATCATCGGATACGGTAAAGCTCCGCGACCAGACGTTATAAGCTCTATATCTACCGTATCTGGACCGGACCTTCTTAAAACTAATCCCACTACCATAGATCAGGCACTCCAAGGAAAAGTACCAGGAGTAATAGTGCAGCAAATATCTGGCCAACCTGGCGGAGGTGTATCTGTTCAGATACGCGGTTTAAACGGGTTTAGTAATAATCCGCCGTTATATGTAATTGATGGACTTCAGATACAAACTGGTGCTGGCGACAAGGGTACCAATCCATTATCAAGTATTAACCCTTCGGAGATAGAATCTGTACAGGTATTAAAAGACGCGTCTGCTACCGCGATTTATGGCTCACAGGGATCAAATGGGGTAATTATAGTTACTACAAAAAGAGGGCGTAAAGGCATTCCATCTATAAGTTATGATGGATATCTGGGGTTACAAAAACTACCCAAATACTATAGTGTAATGGATTTGCGTGATTATGCCACTTTTATGAATGCAAAATCAGGTGTTATTGGTTATGATTTTAGGCCACAGTTTGCCAATCCGCAATACCTGGGGGTAGGTACCAATTGGCAAAAAGCTCTATTTAGAAGTGCTCCTATGCAAAATCATAATATTGCAATATCTGGCGGTGATGAAATAAATACATATTATTTATCAGGCACACTTTTTTCACAGGATGGTATTGCTTTAGGCTCCAATTTTACCCGGAATTCTGTAAGGTTTAATTTTGAAAACAAAACAACCAAATGGCTAAAAGCGGGTACAAATATTCAGTTGGCCAATGTAAAAGAAAACGTAACTACATCTGCAACAGGGGTAATAAATCAGGCTTTAAATCAAACCCCAGATGTGCCGTTGGTAAATCCAGATGGTACATATGGTGGTAATGACCCTAATATTTATGGTGCAGTAGCACAAAACCCATACGCAATTGCGCTCATTGTAAAAGACAATAGAAAGAGGTATCAGGTATTTGGTACGGCTTATACAGAAATTCAATTTACAAAAGACCTTAATCTGCGAAACGAAGTATCTGGAAATTTTGATTTTGGAACCGAAGATCAATTTACACCTACTTACCAAATGGGAACAATTCATAATATTAACAATTCATCATCTTACAACAGTTCACAGTCCTTTTTCTATTCATTTACAAATTATCTAAATTATAATCATTTATTTGTTAATAAATATGACCTGAGTTTAATGGCTGGGCATGAGGCCAAATTAAGTACATATGAAAATGTTTATGCCTCCAGAACCAACTTTCCAAGTAATAATGTGCAGGCACTTACAACTGGAGATGCACTTACTGCAAAAAACGACGGATCTAAAGGTCAAGGTGCTACAGAATCATATTTCGGACGTTTAAAAGTTGGGCTTTCTGATAAATATTTCATAGAATCAACTATTCGTCATGACGGAGTTTCAAAATTTGGCCCCGCTGAAAGGTGGAACACAACCTATTCTGGATCGTTAGGATGGAAAATAAGCCATGAAGATTTCCTTAAAAATATAAAAGCGATTAATGATCTTAAACTTAGAATGGGTTATGGATTACAAAATAATCAAAACATAACGGAATATGCTTATGGGTCTACATTAAACACCATAACAACCTCACTTTCAGGTAATTCACAAATAACGGCTACTACCGGAAATCCAGATGTAAAATGGGAAACTACAAAAGGTTTCAACATAGGTTTGGATGGAAGTATCTTAAACAGGAGAATAGAATTTTCTGTTGATGCCTATACCAAAAAAACAGATGGTTTATTATTTAGTTTAACCCTGCCATTATATTCCGGCTTTGTTGATGCAACAAGTTATGCTCCAGGATCAATAAGGTCTCCTTATATTAATATTGGTGCTGTGAGCAATAAGGGTATAGAGTTTTCATTAACAACTAATAATATTAAATCTAAAAATATTAACTGGACTACAAATATTACAATGTCTCATAATGTCAACAAGATACTTAATTTAAATACTGATGGAGCCGGTTTATATGGTTACGCAGGCAACACGGCAATAACTAAATCTGTTGTTGGCAGATCTATCGGTGAATATTACGGATACCAAACCCTTGGTCTGTTCAATACCGCCGCCGATTTTACTACACATTCGGCTATTCCTCAAAAAAATGGTGCACCTATACCTATTACTAATGGTACCGGTGGCGTTTGGTTGGGCGATGTGATATTTAAAGACAATAATGGCGATGGTAAAATTGATGAAAGCGATCAAACATATTTAGGATCTCCGATCCCCAAAATTCAATTTGGTATAAATAATTCTATAAAAATTAAAGACTTTGACCTAAATATTTTTTTAAGTGGTAATTACGGTAATAAACTCTTTAATCAGTTAAGGGTAAACGCAGAAAATCCTAACCAAAACTTTGGCTATTTTAAAAGCGTCCTCAATTATGCACAAATAGGGCTGGTTACCCCGGCTGCCGGCATTACACCAAATACCGCGAGTACAGATCCTACCAATTATTATATTACTAACCCTGGTACAAATATTACCCGGATAAGTCAATCAAGTGGTAATGGTAACGAACGTTTTTCTGACAGATATATTGAGGATGGTTCTTTTATAAAGTGTAAATCTATTACCTTAGGGTATAATTTTTCACATGATATTTTAACAAAACTGCATTTAAATAAATTTCGTTTATATGCTAACGTAACAAATGCTTTTACTATAACAAAATATAAAGGATATGACCCTGAAATTGGTTCATGGAACCCTTTAGCCGCTGGTGTAGATAATGGATATTATGCCCAGCCCCGTGTTTTTACAGTAGGCGCAAATATATCTTTAAATAAATAAACTTACCCATTATGAAACTGATTAAAATAAATATTTTAGCCTTGTTTGTCATCATCATGATAAGCAGCTGCAAAAAGGAGTTCCTCGATCGACCTCCTTTATCTCAGATCACGACTGATAATTTTTACAAAAGCACTTCAGATTTAAGGCTTGCTTCTGCCGCTATTTATGCACAGCCCTGGTTTGATTATAACTATTTTCCATACCTGGGTATTGGAGATGTTTTGAGTGGTAATATAATCCAACCTTATAACTCTAGTTTAGTGCAGTTTACTTCGTTTTCGGTTACCAGTACCAATGAATATAATGTAAATACCTGGCGCTGTTTTTATAAAATAGTAGCGCATTGTAATGTAAATATAAAAGCCATTACTACCGTGGTTCCTGATAGCGTACCTGCAAAAAATAAAAATGCTGCATTAGGCGAATTTAAATTTTTACGCGCTACAGCTTACTTTTTATTGGCTCAAACATGGGGAGATGTGCCCATAATTGAAGATAATGCTAAGCTGATTGCAAACCCATTATTGCCCCGTAATAAATTGAGCGATGTATATAAATTTATAATCAACGATTTGAGATTTGCATCTAATAGTCTTCCAAGCAGAGATCAAGCCGGCCGTGTAACCACATGGTCTGCACAGGGTATGTTGGCCAAGGTATATTTAACCAGAGCAGGGTTAGGTCAAAATATAACCAGAACTCAATCTGACCTTGATAGTGCGGCATATTTTGCTGGTAACGTATGTAATAAAAGTGGTTTATCATTGTTGCCAAGTTATTATAACCTTTTCAGAACTCAGTACAATGATAATCCGGAGTCATTATTCGCGTTTCAATGGGCAGCTGGCGTTGGGTATGGTAATGGCAATGCCATACAGGCTCAATTTGCACCCGATGGAAGCCTTGTAACAGGCGGCGGCGGCTGGGGTGGTGCTATTGGTCCAAGTTATGATCTATATAATCAATATACCCCACAAGATTCTATCAGACGTAAAGCAACTTTTATGCTTACAGGCGATAAATATCCAGAGTTAAATAATGCAGGCGGCGGCTATAAAGCAACAGGGGTTAACATAAAAAAACACGTGGTAGGTACTGCTACTGATAATAATGCGCCAACAATGGATACATGGTCATCTACTGAGCATAATACCCTGCTGCGATTAGCAGATGTATATTTAGTTTACGCAGAGGCTATACTAGGTAACAATGCATCAACCTCAGATGGACAGGCATTAAAGTATTTTAATTTGGTTAGAACCAGAGCCGGTGTTGATCCGGTAAATAGCCTGACGCCAGCAATTATAAGAAAAGAAAGAAGGGTAGAACTAGCATTTGAGGGACAGTATTGGTTTGATATTGTTCGTTTATCTTACTATGATATGAACTCGGCGATAAGTTTGCTTAATAATCAGGTAAGAAAACAGTTTTCTTATAGCCCGGGAACTGGTGTTGCTACTGTATCAACAACCAATAATATAAATGTTACACCGGCAAACGCTACTACATTTAGATTGCCATTACCAGCATCAGAGGTAACTGTCAATCCTAAACTGCTTGATGCCCCAGTACCATATTATTAATTAAGCTCTAAAATTGTTTTTATAATCATTAAATAAAAAATCATGAAAAAGTTATTTTACAATGTCAATAACTATTTATTGCTTGTTTTACTTGCATCAGCAGTACTAACACAATCTAGTTGTAAGAAAGATGCTTCTGTATCCTCCGAACCTACTCCTGTTATTAAGGCGGTACGTAGTTATGTTGCCAGTCCGGGCGACTCACTTCTATCTACTGTTGGAACTGGGAAATGGGTTGTTATTTCAGGGCAAAATTTAAAAGGGGCACTATCAATTTATTTTGATGGTGTAAAGGGCAGCTTTAACGATGTTTGGTTTTCAGATACAAGCGCTATTGTATTAATCCCCTCAATTATTGCTTTCCCTTCAGTTCCAACTGATAAGCTTAACACTATTCGGTATGTAAGTACTCACGGAGAAACCACATTTTCCTTTTCCATCGTGGCACCACCACCCACAATTACAAGTGTCTCTAACGAAGATGCTAATCCTGGTGATTCTGTTAAAATATATGGTTTTAATTTATTTTTTGTTAAAAATCTTACCTATGCGGGTACACCTATTACCAGTTACACGTCTGCTAATGACGGTACTTCGTTGGGTATTGTTGTGCCAGCAGGGCTTACAACCTCTGGTAATGTAAGTGTTACTACAAAATCAGGTACAGCTACATCTCTTTTTGTTGTTAATGATTTTGTTACCGGTGTTTTAAATAATTATGATGCCGTAAACAATTTTTCTTGGGGCTCACCTACCTCAACTAGTTCAGCCACATACCCTGGTAACAATGGTAAATATGGTATAATTGGTGCAACCAATTTAAATGCATATGATTATGGTTGGTACAATTGGCCTCGGGGTGTAAATCTTAATGGAGCACAATGGGTGCCTGTAGCAAATCTTTCTACCGGTACTTTAGATAGTTATGCTGTAAAGTTTGAAATATCTGTTACAAAACCGTGGACAAATGGTTCACTTTACATTTTAAAAGATTATAGTTGGACTTATTTGGCAGCTTACCATCCTTGGAAAAATGCTGATGGTTCAACAACCCCATTTACTACAAATGGCTGGCAAACAGTAACTATACCACTCTCAGAATTTAGAACAAATAATGGTAGTGGTTTACCTGCAGCATCTTTAACTACTTTACTTGGAGGAAGTGGTAAAGGTAGCTTGAATGTATGGTTTATAAATGATGGCGCATCAAAGGTTACAACTTTTGAAGCTGCAGTTGATAATATGCGTGTAGTTAAGATTAAATAAGAAATTTTATCTATCAAATAGAGGGCTTCCATTTTGGGAGCCCTTTTTTATTGAAAATTTATAATTTATTTTTCGGAATGTTCGATAGCTGTGTTGAAGTTTTTGAATGCTTTTTTAATTATTTATAAACCAATTGACATTTAAAACTAATAGAAACAGTACTTTTACTCAAAAAGCATTAAACCGTAAACTATACAATATAATGTTGTAATTTCAGTAATATAAATTAAATTTTTTTGAATGAAACTATACCTATACCGGGTTAAAACAGTTGTGAGTTTTCTGTTATTATTGTTTTTGTTAATAAATTATAGTTGTAAACAGCAGCACGATAACAATACCATTGCTGCTAAGCCTACTTTGTTTCAGTCACTTTCGCCTGCGCAAACACATATTGATTTTACCAACACCTTAACCGAAGGTGTTAATGCCAATATTTTAACTTACGAGTATTTTTATAATGGCGGTGGAGTAGCTATCGGCGACCTGAACGGGGATGGCCTTCAGGATATTTATTTTACCGGTAACATGACCGACAATAAGTTATACCTCAATAAAGGCCACCTGAAGTTTGACGATGCTACAGAAAGCTCAGGTTTACAAAATCGTAAACAAGCATGGAAAACAGGGGTTACCATAGCTGACGTAAATGGTGATGGTAAACTGGATATCTATGTATGTTATTCTGGGTTTACCCCCGAAGAAAAAAGAAAGGGGCAGTTATTTATTAACCAGGGAAACGACAAGAATGGCGTACCCCATTTTATTGATCAGGCAGAACAATACGGTTTGGCCGACCCTGCATATAGTACCCAGGCCTATTTTTTTGATTATGATAGGGATGGCGATTTGGATATGCTATTGGTTAACCATAATCCTGAAACATTAAGCATACTCGATGATAATAGCGTAAAAGAAAAATTAAAAAAAACCGATCATGAAGGTGGAATCCGGCTTTATCGAAATGATAATGGTCATTTCCATGAAATAACTAAAATATCAGGGTTAAAAAATTCAGTTTTATCTTATGGTTTGTCGGCAGGTATAGCTGATATAGATGGTGATGGCTGGCCGGATATTTATCTTTCTAATGATTATGCAATGCCCGATTTCTTATATATCAATAATCATGATGGGACATTTACCGATAAGCTGCAAACGCACTTGGGGCATACGTCCTTATATTCCATGGGTAATGATATTGCCGACATTAATAACGATGGTAAGCCCGACATATTTACACTGGACATGCTGCCCGAAGATAACCACAGGCAAAAAACACTTTTAGGATTTGATAATTATGAATCTTTTAGTTTAAATCTTCGTGCTGGCTTTAATTACCAATATATGCGCAATATGCTGCATGTAAACAATGGTAACGGCACCTTTAGCGAGATCGGCCAACTGGCCGGGATCTCCAATACCGACTGGAGCTGGGCTCCGTTATTTGCCGATTACGATAATGACGGGTTCAAGGATCTCTTCGTTAGTAATGGATTTACAAGAGATTTTACCAATATGGACTTTTTGAAATACATAGGAGATAATCTGCGCAATCGTAAAATGCAGCGTCAAGACCTGTTAAACATTGTTCAGCAAATGCCATCTTCAGAGGTAAAGAGTTATTTTTTTAAAAACAATGGCGATCTGACGTTCAGTAATAGCAGTCAGGCCTGGGGTATTGCACAATCATCAAACAGTA
>JANXTT010000055.1 GCA_025352225.1 Mucilaginibacter sp.
AAAGGTTTTGCAAGATGATTAATCTTGCTGTTAGGTTGGAATGGATAGACCGCAACCCTTTTCACGCTTACCAGTTGAAATTTGACAAGGTAGAACGGGAATACTTAACCAAAGACGAATTGGCAAGGATTGAAGCCAAGAAATTCAACATTGTAAGGTTACAGGTAGTTCAAGACCTTTTTGTTTTCAGTTGTTATACAGGGCTGGCTTATATAGATGTGTTTAATCTGACACCGGCTAACCTGATAGCGAAATCCGAGAATAACATTTGGATTGCTACCAATAGGCAAAAGACAAACGAACCTGTAAGAGTGCCTTTGTTACCAAAAGCTTTAGGGATTATCGAAAAATACAAAGGGCATCCACAAGCAATAGCCGAGGGCAAGGTATTACCAACGCTTAGTAATCAGAAACTAAACAGCTATTTAAAGGAAATTGCCGATACGTGCGATATTACTAAGCCCCTTACCTTTCATATTGCCCGCCACACATTCGCCACTACGGTAACATTGACCAACGGCGTGCCTATAGAAACTGTAAGTAAATTGTTGGGCCATAGCAAACTGACCACAACACAGATATATGCTAAGGTGGTCGAAAGCAAGCTGGCTGATGATATGTTTATGTTAAGTAAAAAATTAAAGTAGAAACGATTAGATTTCCGCTTGGTGTACCAAGCCGGAGTTAGTTCAATTTTTAGTTTTGACTCCGGTTTTTGCATGCCGTAAACCATTGTTAATGTGATACATAATGTCGGCCGCAAGGTTAACCTTTGTGGTGGTTACCCAGAAGGATTCGCAAGCACAAAGATAGTTGCGAACGTTTTATCATATTTAAACTCTAACTTAGCCCGTAATAAGCCGTCGCACAATGAGTTATATCAAAAGTATTATCTTAAAAAACTTCAAGCGGTTTTCTAAATTTTCAATAACGTTTGACCCTGAGGTTAACCTTTTGATCGGGGATAACGAGGCTGGTAAAAGTTCCATATTATTAGCTATTGATTTGGTGCTTAGCGGAAGCCGAAGCAAGGTTGACAGTATCGGTATAGAGGCGTTGTTTAACAGCGATGCTGTAGATCATTTCCTTACTAATGGCAAGAAATACCAGGATTTGCCAATTCTCCAGGCTGAATTGTATTTATGTGAACAAAATAATATGGCTACTCATGGTAAATTTAACTCGCTAACACAAGACTGCGATGGATTGATCATGGAGTTTCAGCCTAATCATGATCTGAGCGCAGAAATCAGGGATATTTTAAAGCAAGAGGATGCTAACTTTCCTTTCGAGTTTTATACCGTTAATTTCAAAACTTTTTCAGGCAATTCGTTTTCATCCTACAGCAAGTTTTTAAAACACATTTTCATTGATCACTCGCAGATCAATAATGACTATGCGATGCGTGAATACATTAAATCCGTTTATCATATCAATGCGGTAGGCTCTGAAAAAAAATCACATCAAAACGAATACAGGAAACATAAGGAAACTTTTAAAACGACGGTACTGGCGCCGCTTAATAATAGAATCAACAATTACGCTTTTGCCATTAGAACTTCCAATAAGGCTAATCTGGAAACAGATCTCACCATTACAGAGGATAACATTTCTATCGACAATAAAGGCAAAGGGAAACAGTCATTTATCAAAACCGAATTTGCTTTGGCAAGAGGGAGTGAAAAAGCTAATTTGGTTTTACTTGAAGAACCTGAAAATCATTTAAGCCACCTCAATATGAAACGGCTTATTAACCGGATAAAAGATGCAAAACAAACGCAGCTTTTTATTACCACGCACAACACCCTCGTAAGTACCCGGTTAAACCTGAAGAAATCCATTCTAATTAACAGCAATAGTATTATACCCCTATTGCTTAAAGACCTTTCCGACGACACCGCTAAATTTTTCATGAAAGCGCCCGACAATAATATTATCGAGTTCATCCTATCAAAAAATGTCATTTTAGTAGAGGGGGACGCGGAGTTTATACTAATGGAAGCGTTTTACAAAAAAGAGTTTCTGGAGGATTTGGAACGGTCTGACATTCATGTCATCTCTGTCGGGGGTACCAGCTTCAAACGATATTTAGAACTGGCTTTAATTCTTAAAATCAAAACCGCAGTCATCAGGGATAATGATGGTGATTATCAAAAGAAATGTGTAGATAATTATAAGGCTTTTAGTAATGATCACATTCGGGTCTTCGCTGAGACTGATAACTCAAAACACACGTTTGAAGTTAACTTTTATGATAAAAATACGGCAACATGTGAAACGCTCTTTAAGTCGTCCAGGAAGTCGCTGACCGTACAGGAATATATGCTACAAAATAAATCCGATGTCGCATTTGAGTTTCTTGATAAACAAGCTTCCTCAATTATTACCCCTAATTATATTAAAGAAGCGATTGAATGGATAAGAAAGTAATGTTTGCAGTCGCTGGGTCGGGAAAGACAACCTATATTATTAATCAGTTATCCGAAGACCAGCGCGCGATCATTATAACTTATTCCATAAATAATTTAAACAACTTAAAAGCAGGCATCTTAAAACGATGGGGATATATGCCCACGCAAATCAAAATCTACTCCTATTTTGAGTTTTTATATTCATTTTGCTACCGGCCGTTTCTTTCGTACAGTTACAGGGCAAAAGGAATAAATTGGGAAAGGAACAGGCATACATTTTCACAAAACGATGATCGTTACATAGACACCTATAAAAGATTATACAGCAATCGAATTGCAAAGTTCCTTGAAGTAAAAGGTATTACGTGTGATATCAGAAACAGGCTAAAAAAGTATTTCGACTTTATTTACATTGATGAGATCCAGGATTTTGCCGGTCATGATTTTAATTTTTTAAAATACCTGGTTGACGCCAACATACAGATCCTATTTGTAGGTGACTTTTTTCAGCACACTTATGACACCAGCCGCGACGGCAATGTAAATAACAAACTGCATGCAGTATATTCCGAATATGAAAAGCGGTTCAAAAAAATGGGCATTTCGGTTGATCTAACAACGCTGGTCAAAAGTCATCGCTGTAGCCCGACTGTATGTAAATTTATAAATGATAATTTGGGAATTCACATTGAATCCGCCCGCGAAGATTTGACAAAATTGAAAATCATCGAAACCATTACCGAGATCGCTCAAATATATAACGATGCCGCTATAGTTAAACTTTTTCTGGACGAGCATTATAAATACAATTGTCACTCACGGAATTGGGGAGATTGTAAAGGAGAAAATAAATACCAGGATGTATGTGTGGTGGTCAATGCCAAAAGCTGGAAACTATTTAAGGCAAAAAAACTACAACAACTTGCTCCCGTAGTAAAAAACAAATTTTATGTGGCTTGTTCGAGAGCAAACCGGGATCTATACCTGATGTCTGAGGATTTACTAAACGCATATTTAAACCCCAATGCGGCAAAAGTATTTCAATTAGACTTATTTGGTTAAATCACTTTTATATTTGTTTTCTACTTTCAACAACACCTTGTTACCATGTTACGATTACCAAAGCCTAAGACCGATACCTCCCTTGGATTTTTATATAGCTTCTTTCGCCAATACTCGTTGTCCGAGAGCCTCTATCTGATTTCCTGCATTAATTCCGCTTTTAAATTCGGACGGCATCAGCTTTCCATGGATGTTGAGATCCCAGATTACATCAAGCAATGGTTGCGTCAGTATCCTTCGGGCCGTTACCTGAGTCTGATGATCAACGCAAGCCGGGCAGCCCGTTTTATGTTGCTTAGCGGGGCTAATGACCACCGGGACAAGGCACTACGGCTAGATGACGGAAGCCTGACGCAAGCACTAAGCCTGGTAAATGAGCTCTATGAACCGTCCATAGAACCCAAAGATGGCGACCCTGTTATTGCCAGCAAGATCTTTGGCAGGATTAGCCAATGGCAATTCCCCTTACAGGCCGACCGCGAACCGATAATTGGCAGGGCGTATCTGCTATTTATGGTGATACCAAAAGAACTGCCAGACGTCTATCCGATGGAACAGAAAATGCAGTCCTATTTCGGTATTGGCGCTTTTGAGTTCATGGCTTCGGGTCTGGCGCTTTGGTTAAAAACGAACGGCATTCTTGACTATGAATTAAGAATCGAAATAGAGCCGCTCAAAAAGATCATCACGCCGGGCAGCCTGTTAAAATTTCTGGAATTGTCTTCGGGGACCGCACAGCAATACAAAGAGGTTGTTCGTGGCAAAGCCTGGAAAGATCCAAACAAATTAAAAGACATCTATTTTCCTGACCCGTTAATGCGAATGCCCGCAATCAAAGCGGATACTTCCCGGATTTTACGGCCTGAAACCTATTTAGTACCGAATGCCAAATACCTGCTGGACCGCGCGAGCGATGGAGTATTTTACTTATTATCCGACAAAGAGCAGGAAATTGGCCAACAAGCCGGGCATTCCGGTAAAAATGATTTTAGGGTTTCTTTTGGTGACGTTTACCGCGCTTATATTGGAAAACAGCTTAGCCAACCCCATAGCGCATTTGAATTTCTCGACCTTGATATTGAACTGGCAACCTATAAAGCAACGAAATTACCTGATTTCGCGTTGATCCGCAAAGATGTTTGTGTGCTGTTCGAGGTAAAACTAAATATCCTTTCGCTAGATACAAGGACCTTTTTTGAACAGGGTCGCCTGGAACAGGAAGTTGCTTCAGGAAATATCAGTAAAGCGATCAGGCAGCTTAATGATTTTCGCAATGCCGTGTTTCAGGGGAAAGTCCCTCATGCCAAACTAATGAAGATCAAACGGGTGATCATCGTTTTAGTGAGCTACGAGGATATTTTTGTTGCAAATCCATCTCTGTTACCTTTATTGAGCGCGAAATATGGCAACTGGGCGGACGATATGCAGATTGCCTGCGTTACCGATATAGAAGCTATGGGAACAGCCATGGACAAACAGCATGATGTGGTTACACAGCTTTGTGATAAAATTGACCGGCCGGATCTGAAGCACAACGCGCTGGTTAACTATTTTGAACGAATCGGCGGTGTAGACAACCCTATCTTAAAGGCTGCAGCCAAAGCATATTTCAATCATTTACAATTTGGATCGCCTTTATAGCATTATAATCGAATAAGTCCTTTGACCGATGTGTTTATATGCAAAACACTTAACTGAAATTTGGACTAACTTTCTGTTATACCGGCTGGCCAATAATTGCGGAAGATTTGACCGAAAAAACATATCTTTAATAGAGATATGACAACGATATTCACTTACCCGGAATGCGATATACCGCTGAAGGAATTTCACCGCTGGTATGGCGACCCATTGGTACTTATCGCTCGCGAAGGCACTTTGAATCGGCTAAAACCTCGGGATGAAAGAATCTGCCGATACTGTAGCAAATCAGAACCTGACACGACTTTTAAAAGCGAAGCGCATATTGTGTCGCAGCTATTAGGTAAAAATGATCTGCTTTGTGATTATGAATGTGACGCCTGCAACCGTATTTTTTCTAAATACGAAAGTGGTTTTGTAAACTGGTTAGGGATTACGCGCACCCTGATCGGCACAAAAGGACGGCGCAGCAAAGTACCTGAATATTTTTCCAGTACGGGTAATGTTCAGGCTAAAGTAAACACTATTTTAGAAGCTGAAGGTACGCTGATCAGCCGCGCACCCGAAGCTGGTGAAGCAATTAACATAGATGTTAAAAGTGGCAAAACGACGATTCAATACTTGAAACGGGCTTATATTCCGATGGAGGTTTATAAAGTGTTACTAAAAATCGCGTTTGCTACCTTGCCAGAGGATGATATTGCAGACTACCAGCCTATACTACGCATGTTAACAACAGAAGTGCATCCCGACCTTTGCCGGTTCGCCCATGTCATGCGCTTTCAACTTCCGTTAGATCAGACAGCAATTAACCCTTACGGCATTTTGTTTACCAAACAAGATTCCTTAGCACACTGTCCAAAACATTGTTTTATTTTTTATTACGCGAATCAAGTGTACAGTTTTCCGCTGCCATTTAATATTCAGGACATTCGAAATGGCTGTTATATGGATTTGAAAAGCTTTTTTCCGCCGCCTGTTTTTTTTGAAGAAGTACCTGAGAACAGCCGGATCAATGTTGATCTTTTGCCTATGGGGTCACTGGAAAAAGTGAAAGACGACCGCGAAGCGGTTACTTTCGAGTTTAATCCCAAAGACCTGGAGAACTTGATCGCCTTTGATCCGGTGACCGGAGAAAGCAAACCCCACGTCTTTGATCCCGAAGATATAATCAGCCTGTTTATGGTTGACAAAGGAAAAAAGCTGCTGTTGCCTGGTAAATAACGCTGCTTACAAATTAGGCTATTTAAGCATTCCGAGTTCATCCAAGATATCTTTCTTAAGCTTGCCCAAAGGCCTGCGACTCAATTGTTCATCCTCCAGGTAAACTCCAAAAGCAAGCCGATAGACCTCTTCTGATGATAAAGGCGACTTCAGGATTGCTTTTAACGAAGATAAATAACCGTCAGAATAAGCTTTCTTCAAATAGATCAGCTCCCGAATTTCCTCGTGATGGATCGCATACATTTCTTTTAATTTCATTGCGGCCAGGCTATCTCTGCTAAATACGTTATGAGGGATCAAGGTACTTTCTGCGGCAATATGATCTTCAAGCGTGTACGAAAAACTGAATTTCAGGTGTCGCCCCGCGTCGGAATGCTTTAAATACGGGTGGAATATCTTCTTCAATGCCATCGGCGTCGCACCTTTTACACTACTGTTGCATACATTGCAACTGGGAATCAGGTTATAAAAGGACAACGCGAGTAAAGGATAACTTGATTTAGGGAACCAATGGTCAAAAGTAGCCCTGGCTATCATTTCGCGCTTATCGGTGATCATGGTATGGGTGTAAAGCCGGTTACAGTAAATACAAGTCTGGATGTCAAGATTTTCAGCCAAATGATAGGCGTGATAAAAGTTAAAAGTGTTCGTGTCTTTTTTATCAATAAACGCATCGTAGCGAACCAGTTTTTTCACGCTTTCTATTGTTTTCTTTGACCTGAATTTATTTTTAATTTTATCCAGCACATCAGGGGTGCCGATCAGCACCTCGCGGAGGTTATGCTCATCGTTGAAGAATTTTTGGACGCTTGAATGAATACCCGTAACCTGGTCGATGCTTTTCGTTAGTCCTTTTGGATGTGGTTCTGTAAAATTCTTGCCAAGCAATTTTTTCTTAATGACATACCGGACATTGGTATAATGTTCTTCTCTCGCCTTGATAAAGGCTGGCGTAGTTTGGTCAATATAAAACATCAGACAGCCCCCCGTCTTTGTTGCAAGCGCCTGATTTCTTCGTCGATCAGTTGCAATTCAAATTCCCTGTTTCCAAGCGCTTCGGTGAGCATTTCCGCCATCTTGAACTTTAACACCGGTTCATCTATCGCATGGATGATCCGCTCGATTGCGATTTTCCGTTCTGCGGGTATTTGGCGGCTGCGGATATCAGTGATCACCCCATCAATAACACTTGCAATGAATCCGCCGATCTGACCGTCCTGAATAAAAAAGGAATCTTTTAGTAGATCGGAGATATTGGCACCCAGCGTTCTTTTGTTCTCCGCATTGCTTACCCGTGTTACACCATCGGCTTTTTCAAGATATACGACATTATTTTTGGGTAAATCAGATAAGGTTAAGGGGTCATGCGATGTGAGGATGATCTGTATCTTAAAATCCGGGAAAATTAAGGGGAGCATTTCCCTTAGGTATTTGACATATTCCTTTTTCCACTGCGGATGAAAGGCATTGTCACCCTCGTCCAGGAGCAACAGGATATCATCTTCAATGTCTTCTAAAGAATCCCCGTTATATTCATCTATATCGATCCCGGCTGCGATATTGCCGGCATGATAGTACAATGTGCTGAAAAGATCGAGATAGGATTGTTCACCAGAGCTGACCGTAACCTGAGGTCTGAACGCGAACATGGGTTTAGTGTCAAATTCAAACCATTCATTAATAAATGATTCATTGAATCGGTCGTAAAGTTCAATAATCTGAAGTGCCTCTGCTTCAGAAATTTGTATCTCCCGCCAATTAGTGGTGATCCGTTTAACGTCTATCAGCGAAACAACGTAATCGATCAGGTCGAGCAATATCAAGTGGCGTGAAAAAGAATAGGTCGTTGCCCCGGCATGAACTCCGCCATTTTCCAGGAACCATTGTATCGCGTTTCGCGCGTCCAGGTTGGTTAATTGCTCATCAAAATCGTCCGGGATAATACCTTCCTGTAAATATCGGTTACCTCTCCGTTCAAATACAGATACCAGTTTAGCTAGCGCCAACTCATATAGATCATATTTAAATCGAATGGGGAAGTAAATCCGATTTATCCGGTTATCGTGTATATCATGTCCTTCAACCGCAGCGCCTTCAACCTGTTCTTTTTCTTCTTCGATCTTTCTTAAGATCAAAGTAATCACCGGCTGTAATTGAGTGGCCGTATCATGAAACTGCCGAGGCTGATGAACCGTAAGGTCAAAATGTCGGAAGCTCATGGTGAGCCTGCTAAATGTTGGCAGAATCACTTTATTAAATTCCAACTGACGGAAAAAATGATTGAATTTTATCCAGCGTTTCATGTTTTCGGATTCATGCGATTCCAGGAAGTCCATCAATAATGCGCTGTCTCCGTGATTATCGGACTTCAATAAACTGAACTTTGACAAATCTTTGCCGTTACCTTCCATAGCGCCAAAACTGAAATTATTCAGATAGGGAGTGTAGTACACCCGGTGGAAACTACGCGATGAATCACTAAGCTTGTAGCTCTCGTCTTCCAGTTCCAAAACATATAAACAATGATAATTGCTGGTAAGCAAACGGAGCAGGCTTGTTTTACCTCCACCATTGCTGCCAACGATAGCAGACAGCAGGGAAATATCTTGACTGAAAAGATCGTCGAGGAAATAAGCGTTGGGTTTGACGGTAATTATTTGTTCACCGCTTACAGTATATAAGTTTTTGCCGCCAAGGTTGATCGTCATTTCTGCATGCTTTTTGCCAAATAGGTGTGGCAATAGGCCGCCGGGAATATAAATTGCTGCTAATCGCATGATGGAAGGTTTAATGTGTTAAAAATACTGCTTTTAACTGATCTTTCGTTCCGTTACATGAAACAGCATATTTAAAGCATTGCCCCGGTTATCATAAGAATGCTCCCAAATTTCTTGAATATCAGTTGAGTATTTGATCAATGTAAAACATTCATGTACCAGCATGCCGAGGTGCAATAAAATGCAGGTGGTTTCTTTCAGATTTCTTTTTTCCAGGGCTTCGTGATTCAATGGATCAAAACCAGGCTCGAAAGCGCCTATATTCAGCATACAGCCATATAATGATCCGTGCAGCGCTTCAGAAGCGTCGGCATAATATTCGTATTTACTGATCGTAAAGAACGGGTCTAATATTTTCCCCCATTTTTGTATGGCGTCGATCCGTTCCCACATTTTCTTTTTTGTCCAGTTCATACTGTTCTTTGTTTCCGAAAATATGGTAAGCGCTTCCTGCACAATGTCAATCTTTTTTAGGTCTTCCTGTTTTTTCTTAGCCGCTTGATAGCTTTCTTTCCACAATTTCGGATCATCTCCCATAGCTGGCGATCCTGCATTATGATATTGCTTGTAAATTGGGTGCAGGATAAATGCACGATATTCTTTTTCATCACAAATATTTGCGTAACAAAAATTCGTCAGTTTTTCCAAAAATGACCGTGCGAGCATGACGATTTCACTGGAAAAACTATCCGTTTGTTCTGCAAGAATCAGCAATGCCGTTCCAGTATGGCCACTGCTTAATAACAAAGTTGCTGTTTTTGCAACCCGGTCTTCTGTGATTCGGGGGAGAACAGCTTTGATCATGCTTAATTCGGCCTCAAAAAATCGCATTGCTTCCCGGTGGAGTTCTTTTAAATGATCGAGAGAATGGGTTACTGGCATATTTCTTTTGATAAGGAAATATAAATGTACTTAAATTAAGCTAAGGAGCTACTCGCATTTCGTTGTGAGTAAAACTAGTGACGCATAAAACCAAAACATAACTTTCTCGTTGATAGGTATTTGGAGTTAACGCCCGAATTATGCCTAACAAATATTTTAAACCGCACGAATCTTTCGACTTAAACCCTCACAAATACGATGTTGGCGTATTTACCGGATTAAAGGATGGTTATGAAGATAATCTTTTTATCAAGAAACTATTTGAGTTGCCTGAACCCGAATATGAGCCATACTACTTATACCACCTTACTTATTTTTTAGGCAAGGAGCCCCAAGGCAAGCAGGAGTTTTTTTCTTTTGTCTGGCAGATCGTTTTAAGACGCATCAACTACCTTGAAAACAAAGACCCGTTTAATTCGAGCCATGCGTTGGATGTAGAGATATTGGAGAAGCTTTTGCACTTTCAAAAATACCTCCGTTCAATTGACCAGTGGAATACCCAAAAGACACTACCCGAAATCATTGCAGATCAGCAAGAAGAAATAAGGAAGCAACAATTACAAATAGACGGCTTAAAGGACGATTTAAAGGCGGCAAGGAAACTGGAAACACAGGAGTTTATCAATATTGCAGACGGGTACCTGTTAAGCTTCATAGATATTTGCCTGCAAGCACAGGAGGCCTTATTGCCGGACACGGGCAAAGAACTCGTTTTCTCACAAACACAGATCGTTTGGAGCAAAATGATAGCCAAGTATTTCAGAGAGGGCAATAATGAGATCAGTTTGGAAACTTTACGCCGCTATTTCCCCGGAAACAAGAAAGACCCAGGCATCAAATACGCCAAAGTTCCACCGGAATTAAAGCTATTTAAACTCACACCCGCCAAGAAACGAAGTTGAAACTTGTATAGCTTAACCTTATTATCCAAATGCTTCAGCAAGCTATAACAGCTTAAATTACAACAATATACAAGCTTGTCTTAGCTTGCTATAAACACCCTCAATTTAACCACGCAAATCTGCGTGGTCACGCCTGCGCTGCTTTTTTATTTTCATTTGCGGCATGGATTTAATCAACCACGAAGCCCTAAGCCGGTGTATCAGGGATGCAGTCAGGGCAGAATTACAGGAACATTTTAAAACGGGCGGAAGTCCGCCCCAGGATGAACGGCTATTATCCAAACAGGAACTGTCCGAAGAATTAGGCGTGTCATTGGTAACGCTTACGGACTGGATGAAAAAGGGGTTACCTTTTTTACGCCTGCACAAACGGGTGTATTTTAAAAAGAGCGAGGTGCTCGCAATCTTGCAACAAAAAACTAAAGATCAAGGAGGAAAAGATGAACGTTGAATTAATCACAAGGGAAGACTTAAAGCAATTTAAAAACGAGATGCTAACTGAGATGAAGCATCTCTTAAAACCCGGTCAGGGTCAAAGTAAACAATGGCTGAAAAGCTATGAGGTCAGGAAGCTACTAAATATTTCGCCGGGCACCTTACAGAATTTAAGAGTTAACGGAACACTCCGTTATACCAAGATCGGCGGTTTGCTTTACTACAAGTTAGAGGACATTGAAAAGCTATTGGAGGGTAACGGCAAGTGAGGGGAAAAAAGGCAACTCCGATGCTTCGCATCGGAAAATGCAACGGGTGAAAACCAAAGCGAAGCTTTGGTAAAAGGCAGCGCAGCATACCGCTTGCGGTATAGCTGTATAGTTGTCTGTACCGGCCGGAGGCCGTTAACAAAAGGCATTTGCCGATAAGAAGCAAGTTTGTGTTTTTGGTACCCAAAAACTCCGTTGCAGCCTGCGGCTGAACGGCAAACTTGCTTTTTGCTCCCGTTGGTCGCAAAAAGAAAAATGAAAAAGTGATGGGATTAAGACAGAGTAAATTGTATGGAAACAAGCAATAAATTACCGGCCAGTACCGATAAACCAAAGCACAAAGGCGGCAGGCCAAAAGTCAGGGTGAGGCGTGAAACGCATGTAAAAGTCAGGCTAACCTCTACCGAGCGTTTTTTAATCGCAGCGAAAGCAAAGGATGCAGGTATGCGCATTAGCGACTGGATAAGAGCTGCGGCAAGAGCCGCAAAAGTAGTGGCACGTTTAAAGCCGGAGGATTTACAGATCATGAGAATGTTAACTGGAATGGCGAACAACTTGAATCAGTTAACCAAGCTGGCTCATAGGGATGGCATCTTAACAATTGCCATTAAGTGCGGTAACCTGCTGATAGAAATAGACCAGGCATTAAAATATTTTAACAGCGATGATCGGCAAGATACCCAAACCCGGTAAAAGCTTTGGCGGCGTTATCGAGTATAACATCCTGAAAAAAGATTCGGTCATTCTTTATGCGGATGGTGTGCGCATCGACAAAATTGCGCACACCATTGCTGACTTTAACATGCAGCGTAAAATGAACCCCGACTTAGGTCAGGCAGTTGGGCATATTTCGTTAAGCTGGAGTCCGGAAGATAAGGAAAGGTTAAACGATGAGAAAATGGTCGGCATTGCCAAAGAGTACCTGCAAAAAATGAAAATACAGGACACGCAGTTACTGATCGTTAAGCACAAAGACCGGGCGCATCCGCATATCCATATCGTTTATAATAGGGTCAATAATGAGGGTAAAACCATTCCTGATAGTTTCCAGCATCTGAAAAATATTAAGATCAGTAAAGAGCTAACCCTAAAACATGGTATGCACATCGGGCAGGGTAAGGAGAAAGTTAACCGACCGCAATTAAAAGGCATTGATAAGCTGAAATATGAATTATACGACACCATTAAGGCGGTAAGCCTAAAGGTTACCAGTATGGCAGAGCTTAAACAGGAATTGTTAAAACAAGGAATCGGCATGCAGTTCAAATACAAAAGCGGCACATTGGAAAAACAAGGTATCAGTTTTAATAAGGGCGACTATAAGTTTAAAGGGTCAGAGATTGATCGTAGTTTAAGCTATGGCAGGCTAAGCAAACAGATAGAGCAACAGGCACAGCAGAAACAGGCCGAAGAACAAAGGCCAACCTTAGCGCAGCAACTTAGGGAAGTAATAAACAAAGAGCCAGTTAAAGAGCAATCCGGCAACCAGTCTGTAATTGATTTATTTGGCCGCATTCCAATCATCACGCCGGAACCTGAACCCTACCGTAGGAAAAAAAGAAAGGGTGAGGGTAACGATCAAGACCAAAGCCAGGGCATTAGCAGGTAATAAATAACAAGATTAAAGAACAACAAAATCATTAAAGAAATGGAAACACACGAAGAAAATAACATGCAGCAGGAGATCATAGATAGTATGGCGAAAAAAGTTACAGACCTTGAAAAAAAACAATCTAAAATTGAGGAACTTGGTTTAGGCACCTTACCATCAAAAGTTAAGGAACTGGAAACTAAGGTGGCGGAAACAGCCGAGATGAAAACGCTGGAAAACACCCAACAATTAGAGCGTTTTGATAAACAACTGAATAGGTTTGATGAAAAGATAAATGCTATACCTAAAGAGATACCCGTTAAGTATAATGTTCAATTTGATACCAAAGCAAAATTTGTCATCAAGACAATTTTAGGATTAGGGCTTACCACTGCCATTATGCTTGCCATCTCGATAAGCTTGTGGATTGAAAACAGCCGCAGGGCCGATGAAACGAATAAATTCCTTATCCTGCGGGGCTTTTATCCCGAAGTAGCAAAGTACATAGATAGTGCTTACATGGCTAACGCCGACTTTTTTATTAAAAAGGCAAACTCTAATATTGGTGAGCAACAAAACATGTCAGAAGCCGCATTTGAAGCAAAACAGGCCGCTGAACAAAGTAAAGCGGCAAATGATAAAGTCGAAAAGTTGAGAGGTAACAC
>JANXTT010000124.1 GCA_025352225.1 Mucilaginibacter sp.
TAAAACGTGGGAGAGTAGGTCGGTGCCCAATCTTTATCCTTAAACCCCCTCCACTTTGTGGCAGGGGGTTTATTGGTTTTTATAAAACGGGGAAATGGAATATGAGCGTTATACCATGTTGGTACTCGCTAGGTGTCGATTCTTATATATTTCACTCTTTTTTCGCTAGCCAAATTGATAGTTCAGGAAGATATACCGGTTTCAAACCGATTACGGTTCAACCTCATGGTCAATTACAGATAAGGAATATACAGCAGGTTTCCGTTACATTGTTGCCAAATATTTCTCTCTATCAACGCATTATGATAGTGATATGGGTTTGGGCGGTGGATTGGCATTAACGTATAAACATGGGCCTGTCTGATTTCTTTTAGGGACAGGGTCAGTGATAAAAACCTTAAGCTTTTAATGACAAAAAGGGGCATCAGTCAATTCCAAAATGTATTTCATCGGAAGGCTTTTTTATGTAACTTCTAAATATAATATCCCATACCGGAAAAACAAAACCATAGTTTGAATCGGTTTCCCTTTTTATTCTGGAGTGATGTATTCGATGCATTAAGGGAGATATAAATATTTTTCTGTAAAAAAAATCAATTTTTTCTGATATTTTGATGTTGGAATGATGGACGAGTATCACCGGAAAAAATAAAAATCCATATACCAGTACTCCAGTTGTTGTAAACCCAAGTAACGGAAAAAACGTTAACTTCATTATTGATGATAATACCTGCTCAATCGGGTGAAACCTTAGCGTAGTTGTGGTGTTCATTTTTTGATCGGTATGATGAAATCTATGAAAACGCCAGAGTGCAGGTAATAAATGGTTTATCCTGTGCCACCAATACATTATTACATCAATAAGAATAAACTGCAGAATAATATTTAGTACGACTGGGACAGAAAACAAATTTAACAAACCGAAATGGTTTGCGTTACAAACAGCAAGTACCTTTTCCAGAAAATAACCACCGCTGAATACTACCGATAGATTTAATGCGCCGATCATCACATTTTTTAAATCGTGTTTTGTATCAAGCGCTGTTTTTTGCTGAGGAATGATGTGCTCGACAGCATAAAGACCAACAAAAAGTATTGCCAGTATGAAGGGCTGAAAAATTTGAGGGTTAAAATTCATTGTTAATTTAAAACAAGATAATGCTTTTTTGACTTTAATTATCCTTCCTCGTTGTCTTATTTTTTATTTTCAGTAAAGTTGAATATACTGCATACATTATCAGTAATACTAAAAATAAATAAACCCATACGGGGATATGCTTTCCAGCTACGATCAAGTACAAATAGGCTGAAATAAAAAACAAACCGGTTAGCATTGACGGAATTAAAAAGGATTTCTTTTTCCTTATGTTATTAATTGTCCAGGAAAGGGATGCAAAAAAGAAAGGGATAGCGCCAACATATATTCCACCAAAAATGAATGGGTTAACATGATAGTGTTCGCCCAATCCTAAAAACCAATCTCGTATCGAAAGCCACCAATCCATCATCCAAAAATTTGATATGCTTTTTGCAATAATGCTTTAATACCTGGAGTTAAACCTTCCGACATCAATTCAGTAATCAAACTTTGGTTGATGCGGGACGCAACGGGATATGGATATACTTTATTAAAGATCGCTTTAACTGATAGCTGGCTGGTGTTTGCCAATATGAGTTCCTGGATCAATTCCCCCGCGTTTGGCGCAATCATCGTTCCTCCTAATATTTTTTGCTTTCTAAACAAGCCGCCTTTGCTGATTATCAATACTAATTTCCCATACTGGCAATCATCCACTACCGCCCGGTCATCATCTCTAAAGCCTTTTTCTAACCTTGTATAACCGATCTTTTTTTGTTTTAACTGTTTTTCATTTAAACCGAATGTGGCCAGTTCTGGGTCGGTAAAGGTTACCCATGACATATATTCGTTATTCAGCTTTTTCTTAAAAGGGGAAAAAAGATTATTCAGGATAATCCTTGCGTGAAATTCAGCGGCATGTGAAAATTGAAGATCGCCCGCAATATCCCCGCAAACCATTACATCTTTATTGCTTGTTCTTAAATATTTATCAATGATAATTTTGTCTGCTTCAACTGCTATACCTGCCTCATACAAACACAATGGGGTTAATGCTAGTTCTCTTCCGGTAGCTACAAATATTGCATCAAAATTAACTTTCACAGTTTCTCCATCGGCTTTGTTAATAATTCCTTCATTCGCAGATACAAACCTTTCAATGTCTGCATTCAATATAAATTCAACCCCTTCGTTTTCCAGTTGTTTCAACAAAATATCTGTTACGGTTTGATCATCATGCGCCAGTATCATACTACCTTTATGGACGACTGTAACTTTACTGCCCAATCGTTGTAAAGCCTGGGCCATTTCCAATCCAATTGGGCCACCCCCAATGCAAAGTATTCTTTCAGGAAGGTCATTAAGATGAAAGATGCTTTCATTGTCAAAGTATCGTACCTTTTCAACGCCCTCAGCTTTTAATTTGATTGGTTTCGAACCGGTGGCAATGACTATCTTTTTCCCTGAATAAGTCTTTCCATTTACCTCTACTTCATTTCTTCCCGAAAAACGCGCACTCCCTAAAATTACCGTAATTCCCTGGTCTTTCAACCATTGCGAGTTTTCGTGAGTCCTTATAAAGGATTGTGTTGCTTTTATATAGCTAATTGCTTTTTTTATATCGGCTTTGCCACTTACCTGTAAACCCAAATGTGCAGCTTTCCTTGCCTGATGAATGATCTTAGCGACATGGATCAATGCCTTACTCGGCACACAACCATCGTTCAGGCAATCACCGCCAATGTCCTGATCAGATTTGGAGATCATTAAAACTCTGAAGCCGGCCTGGTTCATAAACAGCCCGACACTTAAACCGCCGGAACCAGCTCCAATAACGATAATATCATATTCGTGTTTTGCCATGATTGTTATTAGTTAAAGCTTGTTTTGGCTAATTAGTTTTTTATATGTTTTTACAAGCCTCTGTTGTGATACTCCAAGCACATATAAAAAATAGATAATAAAAAAAATACCCTGCGTTTTATAGATGCCATTTTCGAGATATTTACGGGCAGATGTGATAACAGGCTTTTTAATTACGATAAATCGGATTGCTTTCCTGAGCCGCTTTATTAGATGCTGATCTTCCAGGACGATATGCTGCTCAGAAAAGCCGCCAGACTGCTGAAATACTGTTTTTGTGACAAATAGGCTCTGGTCGCCAAAACGGATAGCATCAATATCAAAACGGGTAAACCAGCAATTGGCTTTTAAAAACCAGTGGGGATGATCGAAAGATAGTATAAAGCAACCGGCTTGGTTGCCCTTATTTACTGCATTTAAAATATCTGTGTCAAATTCATCAGGTGGAATGGTGTCCGCATGTAGGAAATATAATATTTCGCCTTTTGCCAGCTCAGCCCCGGCATTCATTTGAGCGGCACGCCCTTTTTGGGGTGATATGAACGTGATTGCTCCTGCTTGTTTAGCCAAAGACACCGTATTATCCGTGCTTCCGCCATCCGCTACAATGATTTCAAAAAACTTAGTGCCTTTTGCCCCGATCAGCGTTTTGATGGTTGATGTAATATGGTCAGCTTCGTTATAGGTTGGAATGATAATGCTGATCATAATTTGCCTAAATCAATGCGATAAAGGCATTGTACCGCATCAGTCACCGCCAAATCTATCAGTGATTTCTCCTTGGCGTTGAATTCACTCTCCTTAAAAACTTTTCCATAATAAGTGAAGAACTTATAACCCATTTTTTTTGTATTTGCCAATGTTTCCAAACTTGCCGAGATCATCGGTAATGTAATAGTTATTGCTCATCTTAATCCCCCCCAATTTCTGATATTAATTCCGAAAACAGGTAAAGGTTTATTTAATAAAAGCTTCAGTTTGCTTCTTTTTTTTGGGGAATTGCACAGGATCCAAGTAAGCAAGTGTTAAATATACCCTGATAAAGAAAGAGCAAACTCAGTAATCCGGTTGTCCATTCCTTATTAATAATCCCGGTAACCAAAATAAAAACGCCGGTTAGCAAATAAAAAACCTGCCTGAAGGTAAGGCTGGTGATTTTCTTAAATATTATTTGATTGTTCATGTTAATTCCTCCTGTTAATTTTGAGCTTGTTTAGTGGCTAAACCCAAAACAAGGCCATATACTAAATGCTCAATCAAGGTTCCGATTACCATTTTTATAGGATCAGGCGCATTTGAAGAAAAAATACCCATGCCCGTCATCGGCATAACCATCAACTGCATCAATAGCCAGGGCATAACGGCAAATAGCATACCATTTAAAGCGTAGTTAAAAGAAAGCTTGTCCCGAACCAAAAACACATATACGATTGCCCAGACTATACCTATCATCAGGTGCATGGCCCAACCAACCCATACAGGTATCTCCATAAAAATTGCCATCATATTTCCGATCTTCATG
>JANXTT010000126.1 GCA_025352225.1 Mucilaginibacter sp.
CCAGGTAATCAAACAACATTCGCCGGATGGCGGCACCAACCTGTTCTGGTACGATTACCTGAGCCGCTTAACGGTATCGCAGAACGATAAACAAGGGCAATATGACAGCCAGGGGCGCAACAACTATAGCTATACCGCTTATGATCCGCTGGGGCGGATAACCGAAGTAGGTCAAAAGCATACCGCCAATACGCTTCCCTATAGCCCTGCCGACGCCACCGTACCCGATTACGCCGATTCGGCCACGCTAAAAACCTTCATGGCATCGGGCAGCCATAGCCAGATTACCAATACCTATTACGATGCGCCCGCGCCCGTAACCATGGGTAACGGGCTGGCCAGCCTGCCCGAACAAACCAACCTGCGCAAGCGGGTATCGGCCAGTACGTATACCGAAACGCAGGGCGGCCCCGCCCAAAGCGCCACCTATTATAATTACGATTTGGATGGGAACGTAAAAACGCTCTGGCAGCAAATAGGCGGCCTCTGGAAAGCCGCAGACACGGCCAGCCTGAAACGGGTAGACTATGAGTACGACCTGGTGAGCGGCAAGGTAAACTTTGTACGCTACCAGCAAAACCAGCCCGACCAGTTTTATTACCAATACCAATACGATGCCGAAAACCGGCTCACCCATGCCTGGAGCGGCACCCGCGCCATGCTGAACGCCGACGCTGGCAGCCAGCTGCTGATAGACAATAAAAAGCTGGACGCCTATTACCAATACTACCTGCACGGCCCCCTTGCGCGGCTGGAACTTGGCGACGAACACGGCAAAGTGCAAGGGATAGACTATGCCTATACCCTGCAAGGCTGGCTAAAGGGCGTTAATGGCACCTCGGGCGCCATGAACCTGGATATAGGTGGAGACGGCACAGGCACCCATTCCACCATACCAAAAGATGCCTATGGCTACGCCCTGCATTACTATAACGGCGATTATAAAGCTATTGGCGGCACCGCCGCAACGGCCTTTGCCGACGCGCGTACCGCCCCCGGCTACAGGCCGCTTTACAACGGAAATATAGCAGCCAGCAGCCTCAATGTTGGCCAACTGGGCAAACCCCTGCTCTATGTTTATGGGTACGACCAGTTAAACCGCCTGAAACGCCAAAACGCATTTAAAGGGCTGGATACGCTAAATAACATATGGCACCCCATAGGCATGCAAGCTTATGCCGAAAAGATCAGCTACGATGCAAGCGGCAACATACTAACCTATAACCGCCACGGAGCAGATACCACAGGTATGCCTGTGGCCATGGACAGTTTAACCTATGCCTATAACCGCGACGCAAACGGCAACATCATAAACAACCGCCTGCGCCATGTTACAGATGCCGTGCCGGACGCCAACAACTACACAGCCGACCTAAAAACCCAACCCGCCGATAATTACCAATATGATGCCCTAGGCAATTTAATAAAAGACACCCAAGCGGGTATAGACACCATCAACTGGACAGTTTACGGTAAAATAAAAAGCATTATAAAACCCAATGCTGCTAATAATATTGCTTATATTTACGATGCCGCCGGGCACCGTGTAAGCAAAACGGTTAACGGTTTAACAACCTATTATGTGCGCGACGCACAAGGTAATACCCTAGCCCTCTATGACAACGCCAACAATGCGGTTAACTGGCGCGAACAGCATTTATACGGCAGCAGCCGTTTGGGAATTTGGACGCCAAATGTTAACTTAGCCAATAATAACGCGCTGGCCGTTTGGAACACCGCCGGCCTCAAGTTCTTTGAATTAACTAACCACCTCGGCAATGTTATAGAAACCATAACCGACCGAAGAATACAGGTAGCTAAAGATACATCCATCGCCTATTATACGGCCGACGTAGCTACCGCACAGGATTATTATCCGTTTGGTATGTTAATGCCGGGTAGGCAGTATACTGTAAGCGGGAACAATTACCGCTACGGGTTTAATGGCAAGGAGAATGATAATGAAGTGAAACAGGATGCCAACGGCAATAACATTATTGGCAGCCAGCAGGATTACGGGAGAAGGATATATGACGATAGGGTAGGACGTTTCTTAAGTCTTGATCCTTTACAGGCAAAATACCCATGGTTTACACCTTATCAATTTGCAGGCAATAGCCCAATCGCCAATATAGATCTCGATGGTTTAGAAAATGCAAATTATAATCTGGTGCTATCGAAAGGTTCTAACGGTAAGCCGACGTTGTCTATTCAATATGCAAATACTGAAAAGAAAGATTTTTTAGACGACATAGCGAATGGTCTGTTTTTGGGCAGGAACGAGGGAGAGCCATCTCATGCTGTGTTAAATTATCAAGGCCAGCGGGTAGCCGTATTTAACTCTTTCCAAGAAATGAAGGAGGTTACTCATGGTAAAACGATACGACAAATTGAAGAATGGGAAGGTAATAGGGTAAAAGCTGCACTAGAAATGGCAGCTGTAACTCATGGTGTCTCGAACGGTATGGACTTAGCTGATGAATATGTTCAAGCCAAAATTTCAAACTCCGTATCACCATCCGAAGTCGCGAGTATGGAAGCTGTAGCCGCTAATGGTGGAAATATTGAAGCTGCAGAAGAAAGCGCGTCTTTGCCTAATAAAAAGGCTGCCCAATTAAGATCGAACAACGATGTATCAAAACTTTCAGAGGGGATAGTACGCGATAACTTAACTAGCCAGTTAGGGGATAATCAGATATTAATGATAAAACCAAGGATATATATTAATGACGACGCTGGAAAGGCGACAAGTAATTATGCTACACCAGATTTTGCTATCCTTGATAGGGAAACGGGTAAGATAGTTAAAATTGTAGATGCAAAAAATGGTAATGCAGGTTTAACTGATCCTCAAAAAGCGTTACAAAAAAATGGTGGTTCTTTTAAAGGATCAAGTAGAGCACCTGCTGCAAAACCACAAAAAATAGCACCAAATAGTATACAAGTAGAAAGAACAAACGTCAGTGGCACAGGTAATTAATAATTACAATGAAAATTGCATTAAAAAACAAAGACATAAAGAAAAGTATAGCCGAGGGCTTAGGATCAATAATCGTTGCAGATGAGTTTGAATACAAAAAGACAACTAATGAGTTTATTTGTAAAAAAAATAATTGTACTTACATCTATAATTTATTGCTTACCTCTTGGAGTACAAGTTATTCATTAGACGTGCGGTTGTGGATTAGACAAGAGCAAATAGAAAGTGTTTATGAATCAATGTTAGGGAAATCACATGGATTAACGCTAAGCCAGGATATGCTCGAAAGAATATACTATAGTCCTGATGGTCGACAAAATGGTAAAGGTGAGAGTTTGACTATATCAATGGCAACTGATGATGATATACAACCTGCTATAGAAACGTTGAAAAACTATTACAAATATATAGCAAAGCCTTACTTTGATCGATTTAATACACTTAAGGATTTTGATAGCTTTATAAATAGTCCGCCATTTGAATATAGTCCAGCGTATGTTGGAATTAATACGAATGAAAGATGTATGAAGGGATTAATAACAGCCAAACTTGTAGATAATCCTAATTACAAGCATTTAATTGCTATTTATGATGAACTTATTAAAAAGACATTAAGCGATGTTCAACCAGATTCTATAAAAAACTATAATAAAGTAAAAGATTATTTAGAGCATAACGTTGGACAAACCCTTCGCTAGCGCACGCCTGTGGCGTGTGCTAATTACGGAAGAAAAGAAAGATCCTAATTAATATGAAAAGCAAGTTTCTATTCATTAGTCTGACAGTTTTATTATTTTCCTGTTTAGGAAAAGATAAAAAATGGATGATTTCTGGGTATTCTGATAAATATTGGGATGTGTATCGGATGCATAATAGATTTTATGTAAAAGCCAGATACGGTTATCATTTTAAGAATGATGGGACATGTATTTATTACTCATATAGTAAAAACGAAATAAAAGGAAACTTTAAAAGAGATAAGTTTGATTTTGGAGATGTAATTTATCCTGAAACCTGGTCGATTAAAAATGGTTCTGTTATTAATATTTTGGGGCTGGATTATAGACTTTTGCATTTATCTGAACATAAAATGATAGTTGTTAACGCAGTAAATAAACAAGACACAATGTATCTGAAGTTATCAGATAGGCAAAATTAGTATCAATATCCCCATCCTGGCGCATACAGCGAGGGCACGCGCGATAGCTATTTGTGCCTAAATGAGTGTTTTGGGTTGCCAGTTTTGAGTTGTTTAAAAATCGTTTAAAGAAAAAAATACAATGTTTATTATACCCATTTTTACCCATGTCCCCATGCTGGCGCATGAAGCTAGTGCAATTGCGATAGCTACTTGTGCCTAAATGTTTTTCAAAATCGTTTAAAGAAAAAAATACAATGTTTATTATACCCATTTTTACCCATGTCCCCTTATCTGGCGCAGTATGCAGCGAGGGCAAGCGCGTCTTTCCGTTAGCGATTGCAGCGTAAAGCCCGGAATGCAGCGTAGCGGAATGAGGACTTGCAGCGGAAAGCGCGGGCCGCAGGCAACGGCATAATATTTCAATTTAAAATACCCTTCCGGCGCGTTACAAGTATGGCTCAACGGCGTTAGCCCGCCGGTAATGGCGGGGTCGCCGCGTTCGGGCTGTTCGTGGCGGATCGGCAGCACGGCCGCGGCCATCAGCTATCCCGATAATATAGGCACGCTAAAACACCTTCGATTTTATAACAGGCTGCTGCCGAATAGCGAAATTATAGCCAACGCGGGCAATAACTGCTTCCTGCCGCGAAACTTCAACGGGCTGGCAGGCTGGTACCGCTTTAACGTACCGTCGGCCGGTGCGCCTACCACCATATCGGCCAACAGCACCAACGAAACCCGTTTAACCAGCATTTACCCCGACCATACCCTGGCCACCAGCTACGCGTACAACAGCACCAACCAGGTAATCAAACAACATTCGCCCGATGGGGGC
>JANXTT010000148.1 GCA_025352225.1 Mucilaginibacter sp.
CCTCTGGACTTTTATGGCGAACACGATTCATCATCCCCCTACAATCTGGCTTCGGTTGAAAAAAACCATATCATTAAAATGCTCCATTATACCAAGGGAAATAAAACCGAAGCAGCACGGTTGCTAGACATTGGATTTAACCACGCTTTACCGTAAAATTGACGAATATTAATTGGTTTAAATACAGACGAATATTTCAACCCAATTACTCCTATATGATAAAAGCCTTCCATTTTGGAAGGCTTTTATCATATACAGATATTTTCTAATAATTTATTTTTAATATAACTATCTAAAATTCAATAAATTAAAAACAATATTTATTTATTGGCATATACTTGGCAAAGTGCTCAGAAATTAAATCATTATGGATGCCTTACAAATTATCATTTATGTTGTGTCTTTCATAGCCATATTCTGGCTATTTTTTAAATCAGTTAATTATTTCGAAAACATTTAATCCCATGGTAGCACTATTTATTGTGGCAATAGCCGTGTTTATCTACATGGTTTACGTATTGCTTAAACCCGAACAATTTTAATCATTAAAACTATGAACACTGAACTATCAGGCGTAATCTTTACTTACTTACTCACATTGGGTATATCCATCCCATTAGGTTTGTATATGGCCCGTGTTTTTAAAGGCGAAAAAAACTGGCTGGATTTTATGGCCCCGTTGGAACGCTTAATTTTCCGCTTTAGCGGAATAGACGCCAAGAGAGAAATGAACTGGAAGCAACATCTATATGCTTTGCTTACCATTAACAGCATCTGGTTAATCTATGCTTTTGTTTGTTTGCTATTCCAGGCGCATTTGCCACTAAACCCAGATGGAAATCCAAATCAATCCCCCGACCTTGCTTTTAACACAGCAATAAGCTTTTTAGTAAACTGTAACTTGCAGGATTACTCCGGCGAAAGCGGTGCAACGTATTTTACACAGCATTTTGTTTTCATGTTCCTGCATTTTGCATCGGCAGCTACTGGTATTGCTTCGTTAATTGTCCTTTTTAAAGCCTTGAAAGACAAGGTTACCGATAAACTTGGAAATTTCTGGGATTATTTTGTAAAGTCCATCACCCGCATATTACTACCTTTTTCATTCATTATTGCTATTATGCTGGCATTTAATGGTATGCCAACCAGTTATAGTGGTAAAGATACCGTTATTGGCATGCAGGGTGATACCGTTCATGTTTCACGCGGGCCGGTAGCAGCAATGGTGGCTATCAAACACCTGGGAACAAATGGCGGCGGTTGGTTTGGTGCCAATTCTGCCCACCCTTTAGAAAATCCAAATTACTTAACTAATACCATTGAGCTGGTAGCGCAATTAATTATTCCAATAGGGTTGGTATTTACACTAGGTTTTTACCTGAACAAGAAAAAATTCGCCTACGTTATATTCGGTGTCATGACGCTGGGTATGTTGCTCTTGATGATACCTACCATAAATGCTGAACTAAATGGCAATCCTATACTCACAAAAATGGGTATTAGTCAGCCAACTGGTGCAATGGAAGGTAAGGAAGTCCGTTTCGGACCATTAAACACGGCGTATTGGAGCGTAATGACAACAATTACCTCAACAGGCTCTGTAAACTCCATGCATGACAGTGCTATGCCCGTATCTGGTTTTATGATGATGATGGGCATGATGATCAACTGTTTTTATGGCGGTTGCGGTGTAGGCTTTCTAAATTTTTATATTTTCATTATCATAGCCGTATTTATATCGGGTTTGATGGTTGGCCGAACACCCGAATTTTTTGGACGAAAAATTGAGGCTAGGGAAATGAAGATCGCATCACTAATTGCGCTGCTTCATCCTTTTATCATCTTGGTAGGTACAGCATTGTCGTCTTATATATTGGTAAATTATGCTAATGCTAATTGGGTTGTTAAACCGTCTGCATGGTTGGGTAATCCCGGGTATCATGGTTTTTCAGAGATGTTGTATCAGTATGCTTCGGCAGCTGCCAACAATGGTTCTGGTTTTGCCGGTTTAACCGCCAATAATATTTTTTGGAACGTAAGTACAGGTTTTGTAATGATACTTGGCCGCTTTTTACCAATAATTGGCCCCTTAGCCATAGCGGGAATATTAGCCCGCAAAAAGTTTGTGCCCGAATCAGCTGGAACATTAAAAAGCGATAGTGTAACATTTGGCATTATGATTTTTGCGGTGATTGCCATTATTGCTGCTTTATCTTTCTTTCCTGCTTTGGCATTGGGCCCAATAGCCGAACATTTTTCAATAAAATAATTTTCAAAACAAAATGAAAACTAATCAAAATACATTGTTTCAGGGCGACCAAATGAGGGATGCATTTAAGCAATCTTTTATTAAACTTGACCCACGGATACTGGTGCGTAACCCTGTAATGTTTACAGTAGAAATAGGCACTGTTGTAATGCTTATTGTAACTGCCTTTTCATTCGCTAACAAAGGCCAGGGTAGCTTTGGATATAATTTCACCATATTTTTGGTGCTTTTTTTAACTGTACTATTTGCCAACTTTGCCGAAGCCATTGCAGAAGCCCGCGGGAAAGCCCAGGCCGAAAGTTTACGCAAAACCAGAGAAGAAACACCTGCGCGTTTGCTGGTAGATGGTAAAGAAGTACAAGTACAATCGTCCCAACTTAAAAAAGGAGATATATTTTTATGCGAAACCGGCGACAATATCCCTACAGATGGCGAGATTATTGAAGGTATAGCAACCATTGATGAATCGGCTATAACAGGTGAATCTGCGCCGGTGATACGCGAATCGGGCGGTGATAAATCATCGGTAACAGGCGGTACAAAGGTATTGTCAGACAGGATAAAAGTATTGGTTACTACACAACCCGGCGAAAGCTTCCTTGATAAAATGATCGCCTTGGTTGAAGGTGCATCACGACAAAAAACACCTAACGAAATCGCTTTAACTATCTTGCTTGCAGGTTTCACCTTAATATTTGTGATAGTTTGTATCACTTTAAAGCCTTTTGGGGATTATTCTAATACCCCTATTACTATAGCGGCGTTCATATCGCTATTTGTTTGTTTGATACCCACAACTATCGGTGGCCTTTTATCGGCCATCGGTATTGCGGGAATGGACAGGGCATTGCGCGCCAATGTGATAACTAAATCTGGTAAAGCGGTAGAAACAGCCGGCGATTTGGACACCCTGCTTTTAGACAAAACCGGAACTATTACCATTGGTAACCGTAAGGCAACTAACTTTTATGCCGCAAATGGAATTAATGAAAACGAATTTGTAAAAGCTTGTGTTTTAAGCTCTCTGGCTGATGAAACGCCCGAAGGTAAATCAATTGTAGAACTGGCTGAGCAGAATAAAAACATGCTGTCAACCAAAGCACCTAAAGATTCTGTCTTTATCAAATTTACTGCCGAAACCCGGTCAAGTGGCCTAGATACCCCCGATGGTTTGCGTATCCGCAAAGGCGCTTTTGATTCTATACGTAACATCGCCAAAAATGCGGGTAATCCATTTCCTGCCGAAACGGAAGCGCAGGTTCGTGTCATATCATCTAATGGCGGTACACCTCTTGTTGTATCACAAAACGAAAAAATACTTGGAGTGATTGAGCTACAGGATATTATTAAACCCGGTATTGCCGAACGTTTTGAACGCTTGCGAAAAATGGGTGTTAAAACCGTTATGGTTACGGGAGATAATCCACTTACTGCCAAGTTTATAGCAGAAAAAGCAGGGGTAGATGATTTTATTGCCGAAGCTAAACCTGAAGATAAAATGAACTATATTAAAAAAGAGCAACAAGGCGGGAAGCTAGTAGCCATGATGGGTGACGGTACCAATGATGCCCCCGCATTGGCTCAGGCTGATGTTGGCGTAGCTATGAATAGTGGCACACAAGCTGCAAAAGAGGCCGGCAATATGGTTGACTTAGACAATGACCCTACTAAACTTATTGAAATAGTTGAAATTGGTAAACAATTATTAATGACCCGTGGAACGTTAACCACGTTCTCAATAGCGAATGATGTTGCAAAGTATTTTGCTATTGTACCTGCATTGTTTATGGTTTCGATACCATCGTTAAGGGCCTTAAACATTATGGATCTGCATAGCCCGCAATCAGCTATATTATCAGCAGTAATCTTTAATGCGCTAATTATACCTATGCTGATACCATTGGCGTTGAAAGGCGTGGAATATAAACCTATTGGTGCCAGTGCTTTATTACGAAGAAACCTGCTGATATATGGTTTGGGGGGTATTATTATTCCATTTATTGGCATTAAACTGATTGATATATTGGTTGGTGCATTTATTTAATTCTATTAAAATTAAAATCATGAAAACTTATTTAATGCCAGCACTAAAATTAACCCTGATACTTATAGTAATATTAGCGGGTATGTACCCGCTGGCTATAGCGGGGATAGGTACCTTTACAAAAGGTAATGGAAATGGAGAAACTGTTCAATTTAAAGGCCGCACTGTTGGATATGCTAACATAGGCCAAAAGTTCACTAAAGACGAATACTTTTGGTCGCGCCCGTCAGCTGTTGATTATAAAGCCGATGCTTCGGGAGGCTCAAATAAAGCGCCTGCCAACCCTGATTATATAAAAGATGTAGAGGCCCGTATTCAAAATTTCTTAAAACATAACCCTAATATAACACGTGCGCAGATCCCGGCAGAACTTGTTACAGCTTCGGGTAGTGGTTTAGACCCTGATTTGTCGCCAGACGGTGCTAAAATACAGGCTGCCCGGATCGCTAACAGACGCGGACTTATTGAAAAGGATGTTTTACTCCTGATTGATAAAAATACCGAACAACCTTTATGGGGAATGTTTGGCCCTGCCAAGGTGAACGTGTTAAAGTTAAACGTAGCTTTGGATGAGCTTAAATAACCTATTATTAATAATTAATGCCATCAGAAAAAGAACAATCGGTTGAACATTTTCTCGAACTAATTAAACGTTCGCGGAGGGGTAAGTTTAAAATCTACATCGGCATGAGTGCCGGTGTAGGTAAAACCTACCGTATGCTGCAGGAAGCGCATACGTTACTGCGCAATGGTATCAATGTAAAAATTGGTTATGTAGAAACACATCAGCGTAAAGAAACCGATTTACAACTGGAAGGGCTACCAGTTATACCACGGCGTAAGCTTTTTTATAAGGGTAAAGAACTGGAGGAAATGGATGTAAAAGGCATCATTAACATTGGCCCCGAAGTGGTAATTGTTGATGAACTGGCACATACTAACATTGAGGGCAGCCCGAACGAAAAGCGTTGGCAGGATGTGGTAGAAATTTTAAATGCCGGTATTAACGTGATCAGTGCTGTAAACATACAACATATTGAGAGCCTTAACGAAGAGGTGGAAAAGATTACAGGCGCAGCAATAAACGAGCGAGTTCCCGATCAGGTGTTAATGCTGGCAGACGAAGTGGTGAATATTGATCTTACTGCTGATGAGTTAATTGACCGTTTAAAAGAAGGAAAAATATATGATGAAAAGAAAATTCCCATCGCATTAAAAAACTTTTTCCAATACGAACGCATATTACAGTTACGTGAACTAGCACTGAAAGAGGTAGCCCATCAGGTGGAACGTAAAATAGATATCGAGATACCTAAAACTATTAAGCTCCGGCCTGAGCTGTTTTTGGCCTGTATTAGTACCAATGATGTATCAGCAAAAAATATAATCCGTAAAACGGCACGGCTTTCATCTTATTATCGGTCAAAATGGTATGTTTTATATGTACAAACATCTAACGAAAGTAGCGACACCATTAATTTAGCTTCGCAAAGGCACCTGATTAATAATTTCAAATTGGCAGTTCAATTAGGTGCGGAAATCATCAAAGTAAAAAATGATAAAATAGCGAAAACTATTTGGGAAACAGCGGAAAAACATAATGTTACTACGATATGCATTGGTAAACCACATTTTAAATTTTACCAGTTAATAATGAAAACTGCTTTATTTACACAGTTACTAAATAAAATGTCAAAAACAGATATTGATCTGGTAATATTTTCATAATCATGAGCATAAAAAATAAACTTCGTGCAGGCTTCGGCTTTCTGTTTCTCATAGCATTAGTATGCTGTGGACTATCCATTTATTTTTTAAATGAGCTTTCGTCAGACGCGAGCGTGATACTTAAGGATAATTACGAATCTGTAGAATTTGCCCGAAATATCAATGCCGCTTTAGATCAAAATCAATCGGTCTTGAATAAATCTCAGCTTAATATTATTGAAACTAATTTGTACAAACAGGAAAGGAATGTAACTGAGCCGGGAGAGCAACAACTAACCGACTCTTTAAGGTCAAAATATGAACAGCTAAAAAAAGCTGGTATCGATAAACAAGCAGATCTGCGTATCAAGCTCCGAAATATAAATTATGGAATTATGCAAGTTAATATGGCTGCTATTGAACATAAAAATGCTATTGCAAAAGACACCGCGAGCCGTGGAACTTTATTTGTAGCGCTCATTGGCACTTTTTGTTTTTTAGTTGCTTTTAGTTTTGTAGTAAACTTCCCTGGGTATATTGCCAACCCACTTAAAGAACTTACCGGGCATATTAAAGAAATAAGTAATAAAAATTATCATCAACAAATAGATTTCGGGGCAAATGATGAGTTTGGTGAACTTGGACAAGCATTTAATACGATGACCCGCAAACTGGATGAATTTGAGAATAGCAACTTGTCCAATATATTATTTGAGAAAAAAAGAATAGAAACGATAATTAACTCCATGCACGATGCTATTATAGGATTGGACGAGAAATCTACTATCATATTTGCTAATCAGGTTGCTTGTAGCTTGTTGGGTATGCCAGAAGAAAAGCTGATAGGCAATAATGCACCCGAGGTAGCGCTAGAGAATGACCTATTACGTAATTTATTAGTAAATGACCAACTTAAAATGAAGATTTATGCAGATAACAGGGAAAGCTTCTATACCAAAGAGATATTGCCTGTTAGCAGTGATGATAAAGTGATTGGTAAAGTAATTATCTTAAAAAACATTACTGAATACCAACAGTTGGACGAAGCTAAAACCAATTTTATAGCCACCATATCGCATGAGTTAAAAACTCCTATATCCTCTATTAAAATGAGTTTAAAACTATTGGATGATGTTCGGGTAGGCGAAGTGAATATAGAACAAAAACAGTTGATAGCCAATATAGATGAGGATACACGCAGGCTGATGCATATTACAACAGAACTATTGGATATGGCCCAGGTAGAAACCGGGAAGATCAAACTGAATTTCGGCAGTACACACCCTAAAAATATAGTGGATTATGCGGTGAAAGCGGTGAAATTTATTGCTGACCAAAGTCATATCGTTATAAAAATAAAATGTGATGATAGCCTTCCGTATGTAAGAGCCGATTTAGACAAAACAACATGGGTACTAATTAATTTATTATCAAATGCTATAAAATATAGCCGCCCGAACACTACGGTTGAGTTGAATGTAAAACAACATAAAGCAGGCACAATAGAATTTGTTGTACAAGATCATGGCCAGGGCATAGAAGACAAGTATTTATTGAGGATATTTGAACGCTATTTTAAGGTTCCCGGCACATCTTTAGAACAAAGCGGAACAGGTTTAGGCCTGGCCATAGCAAAAGATTTTATCGAAGCACAGTCCGGAATGATCGGCGTTAATAGTGAAATAGGCGTAGGAAGTAAGTTTTATTTCATTTTACCGATGGGTTAGGGATTGCTGAATTATTAGATCCAATTCCGCTAAGGTCGTAAATGAGGCCAGATTATCCAATTTGGCCTCATTTTTAATAATAGTTTGAGTTCTGCATGGCTAAAAAAACTCTTTTGGATCAATCAACCGTATACAGATTTCTAAAGAGGAAATTCGTTTTTTTATAATTTTGCTTTCACAAAAAAAAGAAATTGAAATCAATTTCAATTTATCCATTATATCTCCTTGTAAAACAGTTTATTACAAAGGCTTTACCAACGTCACTAATTTAATACTGGGCAATGGTCTGTTTTCTTTTTTCAACCAACAACCAATAATAAAAGCAAGGCCGATATATAAGTAAATGTGTTTTCATATTTGAACTAACTTGGGAGATGTTTTATCTAGAGATATAAGTGTAGGTACTGGTGTGTGTACGTGTATCAATAACTTTATTATTATAAGTAAACGTTTAACTTCAGTTGAAGTAACGGGCATGTCGTCGCTGTTATAGGTATAGCTGATAACCGTATCGTTCGAATGTGGTGTAAAAGAACCTGTATAACTAGCATTCATGTGTATAACATTGTTGGTCGGCTTATCTAACATCACGATCGGATCGTTATTGTTATTAAATATACCTTTGTGTTGGTCATAATTATATACAAAAGTGTAGATATCACCCCCAACGTGTATCTCATTATTTAAAAGATTCCCTTTATCGTCATAAGTAAGCAATGAATAATCCCCTCCGACGCCTACATAATTTATTCTGGAAACTCGTTGCTTCGCATTCAAAATATATTCGTCAAAATATTTAATTTGCACAGCAGTAAGATACTCTTGAACAATAATGCTACCCGGCTTAGAGGTGCGATCAAACAGTATTCTATTATTAAAACCAGGATCTGCGGTTACTACTGGAGCAGCACTCGTTGGCAAAGAATAATAAGCTGTTTTTATAAGTTTGTCATTATTATCATAAACATATTTATGAAACGTTTTTTTCACACCGTTAGATCCGAGATCAAACGGTTTTTATCATCGTACTTAAATACCGTCACATCCGTAGTAGTACCATTAAAACCACTGATTTGACTTACCAACTTTACGATCGGCTTAACTACTGGCTTAACCTCAGGCAATACATCTTCTTTCTTTTTGCAACCAACAACTATTATCAAAAGCAGGGATGATAATATAAGTAAATATGTTCTCATATTCCCAAATATACAACAATATATATCAATTTAGTTGAAAATATAGCCTTACCTTGTGTAATTAGGCGCCTCTTTAGTTATCGTAATATCGTGCGGATGTGACTCACGCATGCCCGCTGATGTGATACGTATAAATTGGGCTTTTTGTAAAGTTTCAATGTCTTTGGCACCGCAATAACCCATACTGGCGCGCAGGCCCCCAATATACTGATACATTACTTCGGCAAGGGTGCCTTTAAAGTTAACACGGCCCACAATACCTTCGGGCACCAATTTCTTAATATCATCTTCTACGTCCTGAAAATAGCGGTCTTTCGAGCCTTGTTCCATAGCTTCAATTGAACCCATGCCACGATATGACTTAAACTTACGTCCTTCGTAAATAATAGTTTCGCCTGGTGATTCTTCAACTCCGGCAAACAATGAACCGGCCATTATAGAGCTTGCTCCCGCCGCTATAGCCTTGGCTATATCGCCGGTATGTTTGATACCACCGTCTGCAATAACGGGCACGCCAGTTCCTTCTAAAGCTTTAGCGCATTCATAAACGGCATATAATTGTGGCACCCCCACCCCTGCAATTATACGGGTAGTACAAATGGAGCCCGGGCCTATACCTACTTTAACAGCATCAGCACCGGCATCAACAAGAGCTTTAGCCCCTGAACCGGTTGCTACATTACCTACTATAACCTGCAAATTTGGATATTTGGCCTTAACTTCTTTTAGTTTGTCTATTACGCCTTTTGAATGGCCATGAGCCGTATCAATAGCAATTACATCCACCTCTGCTTTTACCAAAGCTTCTACCCTATCCATAGTATCTGCGGTAACGCCAACCGCCGCACCAACCCGCAAACGGCCGTGCTCATCTTTACAAGCGTTGGGGAAATTTTTAAATTTCTGAATATCTTTAAAAGTAATCAACCCGCTCAGGCGGCCATTATTATCAACAACGGGGAGCTTTTCTATTTTATAGTTCTGTAATATCTCCTCTGCCTGAACCAATGTTGTACCAACCGGGGCTATCACCAGGTTTTCCTTTGTCATGATGTCCGCTACGGATATATTCATTTCTTTTTGAAAACGCAAATCGCGATTGGTTATAATCCCCTTTAACTTTCTGTCTTTATCAACTATCGGGATACCACCTATCCTATGCTCTTTCATTATTTTGTAAGCATCTGCTAAAACAGCGGTCTCTAATAAGGTAACAGGGTCTTGTATCATTCCGCTTTCAGACCGTTTTACCTTTCGTACCTCATCTGCCTGGCGCTGTATGCTCATGTTTTTATGCAACATACCTATACCACCTGCCTGTGCAATGGCTATGGCAAGCTGAGCCTCAGTAACCGTATCCATGGCTGCCGAAACAATAGGTACATTTAACCGTATTTTTTTCGTTAAAAACGACCGGGTGTCTACTTCGCGTGGTAAAATTTCGGAATAAGCCGGAAGCAGTAAAACATCGTCATAAGTTAAACCGTCGGAAACAAATTTGGGAGAAGCAGGGTTCATGGCAAACAATTTAGAGTTATTATTTGCAGGGCAAAGGTAGCAAAAATATTCTATCTTTTTATTGCTACGTAGTTTTGTTTAGTTTATTATTACATTGGCTCAACCATTTTATGGTTATTAACAGATTAGATGGTATAAAGTAACCTTGTACCAACACTAATCATTTAATATTAAACCTTTTTATTCACAATATATATTAAGATGAAGTTTTTATTAATAGTATTCCTTTCAATATCAACAAGTTACATATCTATTTTAAGTGCTATGCCAGTGGCAAAGGTTAAACCTGTTAACCTTCTTTGCGATTATAGAGAAAGCCCGATGGGTATTGATGTTTACAAGCCGAGTTTAAGCTGGATACTCAAAGCTATTAACACTAATGAACGGGGTTTGAAACAAACCGCTTATCAGGTAGTGGTTTCTTCATCGCTAGAATTATTAAAATCGGGGAAAGGCGATCTTTGGAACTCCGGCAAAGTAAAATCCGACCATATGGGCCAAATTGTTTACGCCGGCAAAAAGTTATCAACCAGCCAAAAGTGCTGGTGGAAAGTAAAGGTTTGGGATCAGACCGGGGCCGTATCCAATTGGAGTACCCCATCAAGCTGGACAATGGGCATTTTAAACCCTACTGATTGGAAAGCTAAATGGATAAGTGCTTCAGGCGCAGAAAAATTTGCGCTTAACCCGAATGTTTCCGTTCGAGACCCTTCCCGCCCAACAAGTACCGACCCTAATTACAATTCGATGCTACTTCGTCATAACTTTACGGTTAAGCCAAATCTAAAACGTGCCGTATTGTATGTAAGTGGTTTAGCGGAATACAAATTTGCCATCAATGGTAGCCAGATAGGTGACGATATCTTATCTCCGGGATGGACAAATTATCGAAAAACCATACTTTATGATACTTATGACATTACAAAACACCTCATTACCGGCAATAATGCTATGGGCATGCTATTGGGTAATGGTATGTACAATATACAACCCGACTCGGTTAGATATGTAAAATTCCTGAACACCTTTGGCCCGCTTAAAGCTATAGCGCAACTCCGGCTCGAATATGCTGATGGCTCGGTACAAATTACTGGCACCAATAATACGTGGAAAGCATCGCCAGGGCCAGTAACTTATTCAAATATATTTGGTGGCGAAGATTATGATGCACGGCTGGAGCCCAACGACTGGAGCCGCTCATCCTTTAACCCTGATAGCCGATGGGCTGACGCGATTGAAACCAGCGGCCCCGGTGGTGAATTAAAAGGCTTATCATGCGCGGCCGCCCCCATTAGAGCAATTGACACTTTAAAACCTATTAAGATTACAAAGTTAAAAACCAATATATTTATTTATGATTTGGGGCAAAACGCATCATTGATGCCTCAAATTACAGTAAGCGGCTCTAAAGGATCATATGTGCGTATCATCCCTGCCGAACTTTTAAATAATGACGGTACAGTTGACAGAAGATCGGCCACGCAGGACGGTGTTCGCCCGGCATGGTGGCAATATACGCTTGCACAAAAAGGCCATGAAACCTGGATGCCTAAATTTTTTTATCAGGGAAGCCGTTACTGGCAGGTTGAATTGTATCCCGCAACAGCGGATGGACCTTTACCTTTAGTTGAAAAACTAGAAGGTATTGTTGTGCATTCGTCTTCAACTCCTATCGGAACATTTACCAGTTCAAACGATTTGTTTAACCGCATTTATACTTTGATAAGGTGGGCGCAGCGGAGCAATATGATGAGCTATATGACGGATTGCCCGCAACGCGAAAAATTAGGATGGCTGGAAGAAGATAATCTGAATGGGCCCTCGCTTAGGTATAACTTCAACCTAAACTCCCTGTTTACTAAAAGCATGAATGATATGCATGATAGCCAGCTTGACAATGGCTTTGTGCCTAATATAGCCCCTGAATATTTTATAGCAGGGCCTCACCAGCTAACTAATGGCTTTAGAAACTCACCAGAATGGGGTAGTTCATTTATTATTGTTCCCTGGCAGCAATATCTTTTTTCGGGCGATGTTTCCCTACTTAGACGATATTACGATGACATGAAACGGTATGTAGCGTTTTTAGGCTCAACGGCAAAAAACAATATTATACCCACCGGCTTAGGCGACTGGTATGACTTGGGCCCTAAAGCCCCATGGGGGTCACAGCTTACCCCGGTATCACTCACCGCCACGGCTACCTATTTTTATGATAACTGGATACTGGCACAAACAGCCAGGCTATTAGGTAAAACAGCAGATGCTGAGTTTTTTGATAAGCACGCTGCCGAAATCCGGATATCTTTTAATAATGAATTTTTCAAATCCGAAACCGGACAATATTCCACAGGTTCACAAACGGCCAATGCCATGCCCCTGGCATTTAACATTTGCGAGCCACAAAATCGCAAAATGGTGATAGAAGCCGTAGTGGCAGACATCAGGAAGCATGGTAATGCAATTACCTCCGGCGATGTAGGCTACCGATATCTGTTACAGGCTCTGGCTATGGAAGGTTATTCTGATGTTATCTATAGTATGAATAACCAATCAGACAAACCGGGATATGGTTACCAGTTAAAAATGGGGGCAACAAGCCTTACCGAAAAATGGAACGCTGGTGTAGGTAGCTTTGGTTCGCAAAATCATTTTATGTTAGGCCAGTTGAATGAATGGCTATTTCACGACTTAATAGGCATAGGAGTTGAGCCCCGTGGTGCAGGTTTCCGTAAAGTGGTTATTAAACCAATGGTAACCGGTGATATGAAATGGGTAACAGGATCATTCAATTCCGTAAGTGGTTTAATTACCGTCGAATGGACACACGAGCGCAACTTATTCTCGTTAGATGTGGTTATTCCGCCTAATACTTCTGCAACTGTATATATCCCCACAAAGAATATGAAAAAGGCTTTTAAGCCTACAGAAACATCCAAAGGGGTTAAATTTATTAAAACAGAGAATGACACAGCCATTTATGAGATTGTTTCGGGGAAATACCATTTCAATTCGAGTTATTAAACTCGAACATTATAAAAACGTCAAACTTTAAATGCTCCTTATATTAGTTACTTTCCGTTTTATTAACCAAACTTAATTTTTCCTCAAGGCAATTTAAGGTTGTGTTTATTCAAACTGTTTAAGTTAAATTTAAATCCATGGACGGTATTTCATATCATATAGTAAAACCTGATAACAAAGAGCTGATTGGGCTAATTGCCAGCTGGTATTTACAAGAATGGAATATTGATCCGGCAATAACCATTCAAAAGGTTTCCAGTTTTGATTCTAATGGCATACCATTTCAAGTAATAATGACAGTTAACAATATGCCTATTGCAACCGGCGGTATTTATAACCACGTTGGATTGCTTGATATTGAACCAAAATTTAAAGCTTTTGGTCCATGGCTCGCATTAGTTTTTACAACAGTTGAAAATAGGAACAAAGGGTATGGCGCTTTGCTTTGTAAAAAAATTCAAAGCTTGGTAAAACAAAGGGGGCTCAAAGAGATATTTCTTTTTACGCATACAGCAGAATCACTTTATAAGTGGCTTGGTTGGCATAAGTTGGAAAGAATTAATTTGAAAGGGAAAGACATTGTTATAATGAGAAAAGAATTATAACGGACAACCGAATGAAATATAAATAAGCCACTATCGCTTATATTAACGGAGCTTACTATATTTTAAGTAATGCAATATGATACAACTCTGTTATCGCCACCGATAACAAAATTACTACAGCTATGTATAACCTCTTCATTTTTTTACTATGAGTTTAAATATATGACTATATAATACCTGTAAAGTTTAATGCAGGCATTGATAATCACTTTACGTAATCTGACGAGTATGTGTAACAGTTGTTACTAAAAAAATTAAAATACAATTAAAAAATATTAATCAGTTAGCCTGATATTATTTGTGATTATAAAAATTATCAATTATCATTACCTTAGTATTATAAATCTTAAACAACCTACCCAATGAAACGATTATCTTACTTTTTTGCATTACTGGTATTAACGTTTATCAGTAACGGAGTTTACGCTCAGCTTACTTCCAGCCAAATTGTTGCAGAGTGGCAGCGTGCAAAGGCATACACCAAAGAATACCTGGATGCTATGCCCGCAGCTGATTATGGTTTTAAACCCACTCCGGAAATCCGTTCATTTGCTGAGCAAATGCTGCATTTGACAGATGGTAATTATTACTTTTCTTCTTCGATAAGCGGTAAAGTTAGCCCGCTAGGAAAAGAGTCGGCAGAAAAGACCGTTGCACAAACTAAAGAAGCAACCACAAATGCTGTAATGGCCAGTTATGACTTTATAATTAATATAATTCAAGACATGACCCCGGCTCAACTACAGGAAAAGGTAAACATGCAAGGTCATGACATAACGAAAACAGTTGCTTTACTTAAAGCGTTTGAACATCAAACCCACCATCGTGGACAAACAACAATATATCTTCGTTTGAAGGGTATAAAACCGCCAGCAGAAAAACTATTTTAATCTGTTATCAGAATATGGGGGCCAAATTTAGCCTATGAAAATTTAATGATAGATAATCTGCAATGAAACATACACTATGTATCATTGCAGATTACAGTGGTTTATAAAAGAACTTTATTGATTTTTTGATTTGGCCTGCCATTTTTAAATGCTTCTCGGGGTTTCAACCCCAATAGCTCAAGCATAGCCATATCATCAGTAAAACTGGGGTTTGGTGTGGTTAACAATTTATCGCCCGCAAAAATAGAGTTTGCACCCGCCATAAAGCAAAAGGCCTGCTCAACAGTACTCATTTCAGTTCTACCGGCTGATAAACGCACAACGGATTTTGGCATAATGATCTTTGTAGTGGCTATCATCCGTACCATATCCCAAACAGAAACCCGTGGCTGATTTGCCAATGGTGTACCTTTTACCGGCACCAGAGCATTAATTGGGACTGATTCTGGATGCTTAGGTAAGTTAGATAGTGTTTTTAGCATTGATATACGGTCTTCGGTAGTTTCTCCTAAACCTATTATACCTCCACTGCAAACGGTAATTTTGGCTTTGCGTACATGTTCAAGCGTTTGCAAACGCTCCTCGTAGGTGCGTGTAGTGATGATTCGTTTATAATCATCTTCGGAAGTATCCAGGTTATGGTTATAAGCATATAATCCGGCATCGGCCAAACGCTGGGCCTGTGTTTCTGTTAGCATACCAAGGGTGCAGCAAACCTCCATATCCATAGCGTTAACAGCTTTAACCATTTCAATCACTTTGTCAAAATCGCGGTTATCGCGCACTTCGCGCCAGGCAGCACCCATGCATAGCCTGGAGGCACCACCCGCTCTGGCCTTTTCGGCCGCTGCTAAAACCTCATCTTTAGGCATCAGCGCCTGAACATCAACCCCTGTATTATAACGCGCCGCTTGGGGGCAGTAAGAACAATCTTCAGGGCATCCTCCTGTTTTGATCGAGATCAACGAACTGATCTGCACTTCGGCATAATCCTTATTTTCACGATGAATAGTTGCGGCGCGATAAACAAGATCAAGCAGCGGTGAATGATATATGTCAGTAATCTCTTCAGTAGTCCAGTTATATCTAAGTTCTGCCATGCGTTAATTTTAAAACTTCAAATTTATAATAAAAGTTTGGATGCCAACCAAAGGGGTAATAGAAATCCAAAACAGTCGGTAAATGTGGTGATAATAATAGAAGAAGCTACAGCGGGATCTATGCCTACTCTTTTTAAAAGTAATGGTATAGATGCGCCAGTTAAACCCGCTATGATCAGGTTACCCGTCATCGCCAAAAATAATACTAAACCAAGTATGGGGTTAATATCATAAAATAAAGCTACGCAAAAAACAATAACACCATTAGCTGCGCCATTAATTAAGCCTACTAAAAACTCTTTTAAAACGGTGTCGTAGGCTTGTTTATCGTTTAGGTCATTCAATGATATACGCCTAACCGTAACAGCAAGCGCTTGTGTAGCGGCATTACCGCCCATACCTGCAATAACTGTCATATAGGCCGACATAATGGGCAATTTTGCAACCGTTGAATCAAAACCACGAATAATAGATGCTGCCAAAAAAGCTGTCCCTAAATTTATTACGAGCCAAGGTAAACGGCTTTTAACTGCATCTTGCCAGTTACCGCTCAGTTCCTCATCTTCTGATACTCCGGATATCTTCAAAATATCCTCAGTACTTTCTTCCTCCATTACGTCGATGATATCATCAACAGTAATGCGGCCAAGTAACCGCATGTTATCATCAACAACCGGAATACTTGCTAAATTATACTGTGATATTAGCTTAGCAACATCTTCCTGATCGAGCCCGGCTTTAACGTATATAAAATCGGTTTTAACCAGGTCAGCAACTTTGGTTTCAGTTTTAGCTTTAATAATATCTTTAACCGATAGTATGCCTTTTAATATCTCACGGTCATCTACTACATAAATCGTATAGAAATCTTCCATTTCTTCCGATTGATGAATGATTTCTTCCAAGGCCTCTCTTTTATCCATGTTGATATTGACCTGGATAACGTCGGTGTTCATTAACCCCCCGGCTGTATCTTCGTCGTAACTTAATAACGAACGGATCTCACTGGCATCATCCTCATCAACATCTTTTAATATCTCCTGTTGCTCATGTTCTTCTAATTGAGATATAATATCTGTCGCGTCATCATAATCCAACTCTTCAATGATATCCGAACGTTTTTCGGGATCCAAATTAAAAAGAATATCCTCCGGATGATGTTCTTCGTCCATTTCGGATATTACCTCCGAAGCTGCCTCAATTGGAAGGATATTAATAATACGCTCACGGGATTCTGGGGGTAATTTCTCAAAAATTATAGCGATTTCCGACGCGTGATAGTCTTCTAAAACCAGCTTTAGTTCTTCCTCGGGGCCTTCGAGCGCATTGGTTATGCGCAGCAGATCTTCTTTATTTATCTCAAAGGATTGCATACCTAGCTAAATTAGTAATATTGGTGTAAAGAGAAAAATAAAGATTACCATAAGATCATTACTACAATGTAAACATCCATTTAATTTTAACACCATTTATACCCTGTAATGTACCAAGCACATTTTCTACTTGGCTCTTTCTAACTTGGAGTTGGAAATCGCAGTACGTGTCGACCTTTTGATCGGTCACTATCAAATTTTCACTTTTAACAACCTTCATAACTTCGTTCATTAACAAACAGTTAAAAGAAATTTTATAGATATCATTAACGGTTTTTTCAATAATTTTCGCCTTATTTAGCGCATCTTCCGTGGCTAACTTGTAAGCATTTATTAATCCGGGAACACCCAATAAGGTCCCGCCAAAATAACGCACTACTATTACCAATATGTTAGTTAAATTATGTGATAATAATACATTTAGTATAGGCCGGCCAGCTGTTCCCGATGGTTCGCCATCATCGTTTACACGGAATATAGAGCGGTCAGTGCTGATACGTATTGCCCAGCAATGGTGGTTGGCTTTAGGATGCTCGCTTTTTAAATGCGTTACCAAAGCTTTGATCTCTAATTCTGAACTGATAGGATAAGCAAATGCCCTGAATTTACTACCCCTATTGCTAAAAGCACCCTCGCTTTGGGCTGATATGGTTAGATAGGAATCTTCAAACAGCATAAGGTTTTAATATAAGTAAAATATCGTTGCCTATTGTTTCCATATGTGTTACATCTCCTTTAATATCAGGGCTTTGAATTCCTTTTTTTAAAGTAACATTACCTGTAAAAACTCTGGCTTCATCCCATAAACCTTCCTTTATAAATGCGGCTAAAGTTTTAGCACCACCTTCTATAATTACAGATTGCACATCCTGAATGTAGAGTTGAAATAAAATATATTGAGGTACAAAATTGTCAAAATCTTCTAAGGCTATATATTTTAACTTACCATCAAATGCTGTTTTAAGCTCATTAAAAACAAAAGTATCTACAGACTGGTCAAACACCTTCAAACGCCTGGGTAGCTCCAGCCTGCGGTCTATCAATACCCTTTTGGGGGATTTGCCAGGCCATAACCTAACATTCAATTGCGGGTCATCGATCAATGCTGTATTCTTGCCGATCAAAATAGCATCTTCTTCGCTCCTCCACTGATGCACCAGCTTACGCGATTGCTCTCCTGTTATCCAAAACTGGCTGTTATCCGCTGGAGCGAAAAAACCATCTTCGGTTTTGGCCCATTTTAAAATAATATAGGGCCTTTGCTTTTGTATTCGGGTAAAAAACCTCTTGTTCAGTTCACGGCATTCGTTTTCTAATACGCCAACGGTAACTTCAGTTCCAGCCTGTATCAATTTTTCAATACCTTTCCCGTTCACCTGATCAAAAGGATCCCTGCAACCTACCACAACTTTTGGTATACCATGCTTAATAATTAAATCGGCACAGGGTGGTGTTTTACCATGGTGCGCACAAGGCTCTAATGACACATAAATAGTTGACTGACTGAGTACTTGAGCAGCATCGTCAAAACGATCAATTACCTGGCCTATCGCATTAACTTCTGCATGCGCTTCGCCATAGCACTTGTGGTAACCCTCCCCAACAATCTTATCATCCTGTACAATAACAGCACCCACCATAGGATTAGGGCTAACAAAGCCTGCGCCAATTTTGGCCAGCTCCAAACAACGCCGCATATATTTAATATGATGAACCATTTTTGCAAAGGTATGCTTTTATGTTTCTTTGCAGTATGAAAACCATTAGGGAAGCGTTGCTGAGTTTTGATGAACCACTTAAATTAATTTATGATGAATATGAAATAAATTCGATTAAGTACCTGTACATTAGTGAAATAACACAATTATCAAAAGTACAGCTCAAAGCATTTCCGGAGTTTGAGCTGACTGATGAACAATCAAAAAAAATTTCAGATACAATTCAACAGTTAAAAACAGGTAAGCCCCTTCAATACATTTTAGGCCATACAGAGTTTTACGGACTACCATTTAATGTTAACCCATCGGTACTGATACCCCGCCCCGAAACCGAAGAACTGGTAGAATGGGTAATTGAAACTGCAAAAGAACGTAACCAAGTTGAAAACATATTAGATATTGGCACAGGAAGTGGCTGTATACCTGTTACCATAAAAAAAAACATGCCGACTGCGAGGGTTTCTGCTATTGATATTTCTGAACAGGCCTTAATCACCGCCCAATGTAATGCTAAATTGAACAACGTAGATATTGTGTTTATAAGGATGGATATATTAAATGAACTGAAAAGCGAGATATTGATACCCGACGCTAACCACACCATGTTAACCAAATACTCTATAATAATAAGCAACCCCCCTTACGTAACCGAAAATGAAAAAACCGGGATGCACATCAACGTATTAAACAACGAGCCTCATTTAGCTCTGTTTGTACCCAATAACGATCCACTTAAATTTTACCGTGCTATAGCCGATCTCGCGCTGGATAGGTTGGAAGAAAACGGATTGCTTTTTTTTGAGATCAATGAAAACCTGAGCAAACAAACCGTTGATATTTTAGTTGATAAAGGCTTTAAAAACATAGTATTACACAAGGATATGCGAAATAAAGACAGGATGATAAGGGCTGAGATATAATGTTAGTTTTCGGCTTTTGGTTGTCTTTTTGCGCTACGAGGATGATGGCTTATAATAACGCTTTTCAAATACTCACGGTCCAAATGGGTATATATTTCGGTGGTGGTGATGCTTTCATGCCCCAGCATTTCCTGTACGGCGCGGAGGTCGGCCCCTCCTTCGATTAAGTGCGTGGCAAATGAATGCCGGAAGGTATGTGGACTGATACTTTTCTTCAACCCTATCTTTTCTGCCAGTTCTTTGATCATCATAAATACGTAGACCCTGGATAACCGCTTTCCCCGGCGATTTAAAAATACCATGTCTTCTTCGCCATTTTGCACCGCGATATGAATACGAACCTCATCGAGCCAAAGCTTTAAAAGCTTGATACCCTGTGAACCAATAGGTACCAGTCGTTCTTTATCACCTTTACCTGTTACTTTTATAAATTCAACCTCGAGGTGCAAGTTTGATATGCGCAGGTTAACTAGTTCGGATACACGTAAACCGCAACTATACAATACTTCTATCATGGTTTTATTACGCATTCCTTCGGCTTTCGACAGGTCTATTGCGCTTATTAGGGCATTAATTTCCTCATAGCTTAAAGTATCGGGCAGTTTGCGGATTAACCTTGGTGCTTCGAGTAATTCTGATGGGTCGGCATCTATTTGATCATTCAGTAAGAGGTACTTGTAAAAAGCTTTAATGCCAGATATAATGCGTGCCTGTGATGATTGAATCATGCCTAACTCGTTGATCCACATTATAAAATCACGGAGATCATTTAGTTTAACGGCTTCCGGATTAAGTTTAATTAACTTATTATCAGCAAATTGAATTAACTTATCTAAATCCCCCAGATAGGCCTCAATAGAATTAGACGATAATGATCTTTCTAATCTTAAATAGGAACGAAACCCTTTTTTTGTTGCCTGCCAATCCACTTTTTAAAGGTAAATATTTTGTGTAAATTTGAACTGATGAAGATACAAATTATCAACGGGCCAAACTTAAACCTGCTTGGCGTACGCGAAAAGTCTATTTACGGTAGTTCTGATTTTGAAACTTATTTAGCCGATCTCCGTAAGAGTTACCCCGCTATTCAACTCGATTATTTTCAAAACAATATTGAGGGCGAGCTAATCAATAAGCTCCACGAAGTAGGCTTTAGTTATGATGGCATAGTATTGAATGCTGGCGCTTACACACATACGTCAATTGCCATTGCTGATGCTATAGCCGGCATTACTACACCAGTGGTTGAAGTTCATATATCAAATGTCCATAAGCGTGAAGAATTTAGGCATAAATCAACACTCGCAAGCAATTGTAAAGGTGTAATTGCCGGCTTTGGATTAGATTCTTACAGGCTTGGGATTGAAAGCCTGCTAAATCAATAAAAAAATGCATAGCCTGTTTAAGCCAAGTGGCTTTTTTATTGTTTCCATATTAATACTTTTAGTAGTTCAGGCTGGTTATGCGCAAAATAATGCTAAATACCCCCGTTCTGTTAGGGATTCATTAAGAGCAAAGGTTGTGCAACGCGACTCGCTGATGCGCTCATTTAAACATTCCGACGGATCATTAAATGCATCGCTTGGAAAAATAGAGGGCTATAACAGCTTATATACCCAAATTAATTACGACTTATCCCGCGGATTTGATACGCTTGATATTAGTCAGGGATTACCATCGGTAGAGAAACAGATGGCATTAATGAAACCCAGCATTGAAAATTCAAATACTCTTGGATATCTTGTTACCCTCCGTGATATAATTGACCACAGTAAAGGCCAGATGAATGATTGGCAAGACCAATTAAACATTTACAATGCGCAATTAGATAAGTTTCGCAAAGACATAACATCATTTAAAGCAGACACAGCCCTGCGAACCGTCCCAATTGATAGTAACCTTAGAGAAAAAAGTTTCATGCAGGTACATGCACTTGAACTTAAGTGGAGCAAACTGGATAGCGACGTAAAAAAAGCCATTATTAAAATTGGTTTGTTGCAAAATAGGGTGTCGTCGATGTCTATTTTATTGATAGATCTGGATGAGCGAATCGATCTTAAAATGCAGCGATTTACCCTCAAGGCCATTACAAACGAATATGGCTTTATCTGGGATATGCATAGAAGAAATAGTGCGGCAAACTTAGATAGCACTATAGTGAAAACCTATGAGCTCAACATCAGACTTTATAAATATCTTTTAAATAACAAATTAAACTACTGGGCTCATTTAGCCAGTTTGCTTTTACTTTTGGCATTTTTCACATGGATACATAATACAAAACGCAAAATAAACCGCATAAAAGATAACTGTAAAGATATTTTAAAACAAACTCATTATATAGTAAACCATGCATTACTGTCAACTATTACCGTAGTTAGTATAACAGTTCCCTATTTTTACGACCATCCGCACCAGGCGTTTTTACAAACCATGCTCATTATCATGATGGCGTCGATCGGGTTATTAATTAAAAGTTACTGGCCAAAGCCACTATTTAATTTATGGAAGATGTTATTGGGGCTGGTACTTGTTTTCAGTTTCAGTAATTTATTGATACTGATAACCTATACCGATAGATTACTGATATTGTCCGTTTCGTGCCTGGCCATTTATGTATCATACAAATTCCTAACCAATTTAAAGAAATCTCCTGAGGATTACCCTCCGTATCTTGAAGAAATAATTAAATTATTTATCATATTACAAAGCATTTCCATTGTACTTAACATAACCGGAAGGTTTAGCCTGGCAAAGGTAATAGGCTCTACAGCAACATTTAACCTTTGCCTTGCCATGGGTTTGTATTTGTTTATACAGATATTGATGGAAAGCTTGTTTTTACAGTTAGAAGCTAATAAAAGCTCCGAAAACCAAAGCATAACATCATATATTGATTTTAAAATACTGCAAAAAAAGTTTAAAGATGTTATCATTAAAGTAGCAGCAATTATATGGTTATATAGCCTGACTAAAAATCTAGCTATTGATGACTATCTGTACGACCATGCTAATGACTTTTTAAACCACCCGCATAAATTTAGCAGTACCGCGTTTACTTTTGGTAGTATATTAATTTTTATTGTGGTTATATGGATATCCGGCCTGGTTGCGCGAGTTATTAGTTATTTTTATGATTTTGCCGGTCAGCAGGTGAAACTCACACCACAAGCAAAAAAAACCAGGTCATCTATTCTGCTAATACGTTTAACGGTATTTGTGATAGGCTTTTTTGTGGCCATAACAGCAGCTGGTATCCCAATGGATAGGGTAACCATTATTATTGGCGCATTAGGTGTAGGTATTGGTTTTGGTTTGCAAAATATAGTTAACAACCTTGTATCAGGTATTATACTGGCATTTGAAAAGCCGGTGCAAGTTGGTGATATTATTGAAGTAAGCGGTAAATCCGGAACTATCAAAGAGATAGGAATCCGATCAAGTAAAATTGCCTGTGGTGATGGCTCTGAATTGATTGTACCTAATGGCGACCTCATATCACAACACGTAGTTAACTGGACGTTAAGCGATAATAATCGCCGCGTAGAATTAATTGTAGGCGTAGCATATGGATCAGACCTGGTTAAAACCGAAGCAATACTGAGGAAAATAATTACCGGACGCGACGATATTATGGAAACACCGGAACCCTCCGTTTTTTTACATAATTTTAGTGAATACGCTATTGATTTTAGAATATGGTTTTGGGCGGCAGACATTAATACATGGCTTTCGCTTAAAAGCAAAATAATTAGCGAAATTTACATGGAATTTACTAAACAAGGCATTGAAATACCACATCCTAAACGTGATATACAGGTATATTTTCCAGATGGTACTAATGTTAGCGATTTAATTAAAAGCTCTGATGCGCCTAAAGAAAATCCTCCTGGTCCAGTTCAGTAAAGTGCTTTTTATGCCTTACAAAAAAATCCAGCACAATACTGCGTTTATACATTCCAGATAGATTGTAGTTACGATACTTGGACTTAATGCTGGTATTGCTCTTTTGAAATAAATTAAGTACAAAATTTTGATGAGCCCGGCTCACCGCCCATGCGTCCTTACGCTTGCCTTCACACATAAATCGTATCAGAGCCATTAAATCAAAGCATATCCTTATAGGGATAATAACTAAGGCTCGTAGGAATGGAAGGTTCTTTTTAAGCAATACCAGGTTATTCCTGAAGTTTAAATAAGTTTTAAACGGATTCTCTGCATCAAGCGTACCCCCGCCAACATGGTATACCTCAGATTCGGCGCAATACATAACTTTAAGGCCCATATTTTTTAATCGCCAGCATAGATCGATCTCTTCCATGTGTGCAAAAAACCGTTCATCAAAACCACCACATTCATCCCAATATCGTTTTTTTATGAACAGGGCTGCCCCAGATGCCCAAAACACTTCTTTTGATACCTGATATTGACCCAAATCGGCTTCAATATCATAAAATATACGGCCCTCGCAAAACGGGTAACCAAATTTATCTATAAACCCTCCGGCAGCACCGGCATGCTCAAAATGAGTTTTTTGCTTGAACGATTTTATCTTAGGTGCCGCTGCCGCGATAAGTTCATCGCTTTCCATCAACCTTATAACGGGCTCTATCCAACAAGGAGTAACTTCTATATCCGAATTAAGCAAAATATAATAATCTGCCTCTACCCTCTCCAATATGCGATTATAGCCACCTGTAAAGCCATAATTCTGATCGTTTTTAAGAATTGTTATACTAGGATAATGCGCCTTTAAAAATTGAACCGAATCATCAGACGAGCCATTATCACCAACAACTATTTCCAAGTTTTGATAAGTACTGGCAATAACCGAGGGTAAAAAATCAGCAAGGTATTTTTTACCGTTCCAGTTTAAAATAACAACCGCTACTTTTGGTATAATTATACTCATTTAAAGGCATCCTCCGGCTTAAACTTCCACCTTCTATGCGACCATAACCAATATTGAGGTTCATTAAGTATCATTTTTTCGAGCTCTCTAACATGTAATTCAGTAATTTCGTATTGCGATGTTTGCTTACTATTGGTTGTTATAGGGAGCAAAGTATATTCATAATAACCCCTCTTTATTCTTCTTACATAACAAAAAACAACAGCTGCATCCAGCATTAAAGCGATTTTTTCAACCCCTAAAAACACAGCCGTAGGTTGATTTAAAAACGTTGTATAATAATGTGCTTCATGCTGTACAGGTGTTTGGTCAGACACCAACACAGTAAACGTCAGATCGTTTTTCAACTCCACTAATTTACGCAGGGTAGCTTTCATTGGTACTAAAATTGAACCAAAACGTTCTCGTACTTGCTTATAAAAGCTATCTGCCGATTTATTAGATAAAGGTTTATATACAATCACTTTTTTATATTCGTTTATTAAACCAAAACTATGTGCCGCTAGTTCCCAGTTGCCATAGTGGGCCACAGCTCCGATCAAGTGTTTTTGTTGACCGTAATACTTTGTTACCAGTTCAGGATTAGTCGGTATCATTCTGCGTCTAACTTCATCCGCTGATATTGATATCATCTTTACGGTTTCTACAATCAGATCGGCAAAGTATTTATAAAAATTCCGCTCTATCGTATTTAGTTCTTCTACAGTTTTTCCGGGGAATGAATTGCGCAAATTATCCTGTACAACTTTACGTCGGTAGCCCACTATATAAAATATAATAAGATAAAGCAAGTCAGATAGTAGGTATAAAATCCAAAACGGCAATAGGGATACTAGGTATAAAAAGAAAATAACTAACCTTGAAAGCCCTTTTTTTATCATTATTTTTGCAGAAATCCGACCACAAACATAAAAAATATATATGACCGAAGGAGGTGCTATTTTACCTATGTTCTATTTACCGCCAATTGAATATTTTATAGCGTTAAATAGGTATAAAGCAGATATACTTATAGAAAAAGAAGAACATCTGATCAAACAGACCTTTCGGAACCGTACGCAGGTTTACTCGCCTGACGGCCCTTTAACGTTGACTGTCCCTCTGGTTAAGGGGTCAAAAATTCACACTAAGATTAAAGATGTAAAAATTAGTTACGATTTTGGATGGCAGCGCCTGCATTGGTTAAGCTTGCAAGCCTGTTACCGCCGGTCGGCTTATTTTGAATTCTATGAAGATGACCTGTCACCTTTTTATCACAAAAACTATACGTTTTTATTTGATTACAATGAACAATTGCTCAATTTGATAATTAAATTATTGAAGATAAAACCAAATTTAAGATATACAGAAGAGTATACACCAGAGTATGCTGATAGAGCCGATTATAGACTGGTAATTAATCCCAAAAAAGAAACTCAGATTGATCAAAAACCATATTTTCAACTTTTTGAGGAGCGGCATGGATTTTTAAAAAATCTGAGTATCCTGGATCTGCTTTGCAACCAGGGGCCACAGGCAGTAAATTATTTATAAGTATGTTAAGCCCGTTTTATTTAGCAAATTCGGGCTTGAGCAAGTATTTTACAGCTTTACGCATTTTCATCACCTTAGGTACTGACACGCTCTCGATATAACCACTTTCGGGGTGCAGGCGATAATAGCCCTGGTGATATTTTTCAGCTGGATATAATGATTTATAGGGTTCAACCTGGGTCACAATAGGATCACTATAATGATGAGTAGCATTAACCTTTTTAATTACGCCCTCAATTATCTCCTTTTCACCCGGCGTGCGGTAAAAAATTGCAGAGCGGTAATCATCCCCTTCATCAGGCCCCTGGCGGTTAAGTGTGGTAGGGTCGTGTGCAAAAAAGAAAGCCTCTACTAACTGGGCATAGCTAATAACTTTGGGGTCGTAATAGATCTGTACAGCTTCGGCATGGCCTGTTGTTTTAGTACAAACATCCTCATAGCTAGGATTTTTCACTGCTCCACCAGCGTATCCGGCTACAACTTTATTTACACCCTTTAATTCGGACATCGCTTCGCTCATTGCCCAAAAGCAGCCTCCTGCAAACGTCGCAAGTTTTTCGCCAGCGTTGGGTTGTGGTAAAATAGCCATTTTATGATCTTCGGAGGGTTGGGCATGTGCACAACCGTATAACATTACAATTGTTAAGAGAAACAAACTTAATTTTTTCATTGTCATGATTTTATATTACAATATACGAAATTAGACGTTGGCCGGTTGATAACCTTACAAATAGTTTATCATTTGAATTTCACATTCTAAAAACGATTGTAAATGATTTTTATTTCCGCTTAAGAGGCGCCAACAGATAATCAAGTCCGTTTATTTTTATCTCGTAAATGGTATGCAACAACATACCAAGGCTCCCCTTAGGAAAGCCCTGGCTATGTAACCATTCCAGGTAATGAACAGGTATGTTACAAATTAATGTGCCTTTATATTTTCCATAAGGCATAGGAGTGGTTACAACTTTTTTAAGAATATCAGGGTCCATTGCTGCAAATATAACCCGGAATATTTACAAAAACCGTTTTTGCATTTGCCTTACCATAACAAACCCGGCAACGATAGATGATAAAGCAATTACTGTCGCGGTTACTTTTACCGTGTTAATAACGGGTGGTATATACGCTACCCCTTGCTCATCGGCAATAGCTGGCACTTTAACATACCGCCCATAAATGGGTATAGCAATATCTTCAAAATTATCCGACAGGTTTTTCAATGCGGTTTGCAACTCCTTGCCACGCATGCTATAACCGTGCCCGGTTGCAACTGTACGTGGCTCTAGCTCATATAGCTTACGTACCGATTGGGCTGCGGCGGCCCAGTCTGTAGTTAAATATTTTGGTGGCCCCGATAATTTACTGGCAAAACTTAATGCATAAAAAGCAGATTCGGCTTTGGTTGTGGCAAAAGCATCTCCGGCAATTAAGGTAGCATTGAGTTTAAAAAATAACGCTATATGGCCGGGTGAATGCCCTGGCGTATGGATTGTTTTCCATTCGGGTAATTCGGGAATATCACCGTTTTCTTCTAAGGGTTGTATTTTTTCACCTAAATCAATTGGCTTAGTTGGATAAGCCCACGACATCCAAGACATTAAGCCACCACCCACAGTAGGGTCAGCTGGGGGATAAGACGATTTTCCGGTTAAATATGGCAGTTCAAGTGGGTGGGCATAAACAGGTACATCCCAGTATTCTAATAGCTCTTGCAAAGCACCTACATGGTCAAAATGGCCGTGTGTTAAAATTATCGCCTCAGGTTTTGTACCTTCTCCAAAAAGTGCTTCGGCCATGTCTATAATTTTTGATGCCGATCCTTTTAAACCTGCATCAACCAAAACCCATCCATCTGCAACTCCTTTGCGGTTGGCAATCATATAAACATTTACAAAACGAAGTTTCATTCCCCATACGCCTTGTGCAACCTGGTAATAGTTTACTTTTTTCATAATATTAGGTAGTAATCAAAATATAGTGAACAACATGATTTATGACATCCTGTTTTTACTATTGATTAAAAAATAAACTTTTCGGTTAATTTATTGATACTTTTGTAAAAACACATGGCTATATATTGTGTTACTTAACCATATAAATAAATTATGGAAATTTTTGAAACCGCATTAACAGGCAGCGATGGATTAATTGATGGTATTGTTACTTCAATTATCGATACGGCAAATAACGAAGTTTACCAGTTTACGTCACTTGATGGTTCACTCTATTTAACTATTACCAGAGACGAAACAGGTAAATGGATAAGAATAGCTGGGAGCGATCCTTATTTTTCGGGTTGGACAGATGAATTGTCAGAAAAAATCACCCATAGTACAACATCGGAAAGTTTCGACAACAACTATCAGGAGTGATTTCTCTAAAAATAAAAAGCTATCATTCCTGATGGCTTTTTATTTTAAAAAATCACCATACCAGTGCCCCGATGCCTTAATTATGCGTTGTTGTGTTGAAAAATCAATGTAGATAAGACCAAAACGTGGATGATAACCCTCAGCCCATTCAAAATTGTCGGTTAAAGTCCAAACAAAATAGCCAGCTACTTTACACCCCTCATTTTTTGCTCTAAGTACCTGTGAGAGATGATCTTGCAAGTATGTTAATCTTTCAGTATCATTAACCACTTCATTTATAACTACATCTGGGAAAGCAGCGCCATTTTCAGTTATAATAATTTTTTTAACTTGTGGATACGCGTTAAACTGTTTGATAGCATGGTATATAGCCGGTGCGTGTACTTCCCATTTCATGGATGTAATTGGCACATTTCTATCTTCGGCCTTAACCAGTTTGGCACCGATATAAGGCACCCAAAACGCCGACTTTACAATTTCGCGGGTGTAGTTTTGAATACCTATAAAATCAAAGTCAAAAGCCATCAGCTTTTCATCACCCGGTAGCATGTAATTTTCAATTTCTTTAAATACGCTAACATCATCGGGATAACCCATGCCTGATACGGCCTCAATAAATAACCTATTGATCATGGCATCAGCACGTTTTGCAGCGGCTACATCTTTGTCTTTTTCTGAGTAAGGTTCAATATACGAACACGAAAAAGTAGTCCCTATTTCGGCATCGGGTAGTCTTTCACGTAGTATCTTTCCCCCTGCAGCCATGCATAAAACAGAATGATGTATGGCAGGTAAAAAATTTTTGATCCCGGTTCGTCCCGGTGCATGTATGCCTAAAAAATAACCCGCCCCGGTAAACACAGCAGGCTCATTCATCACCATCCAATGTTTTACCCGATCGCCAAAATTATCAGCACAAACCCTCACGTAATTACCAAACCAGTTAACTATTTCACGATTTGTCCACCCGCCTTTTTGTTCCAGCGCATACGGTAGGTCCCAATGATAAATAGTAACCCAGGGCTCAATACCCAACTCCAAACAATAATTAATTATTTGATTGTAATAATCAATACCAGCCTGGTTGACATTGCCCGTACCCGAAGGCATAATGCGGGGCCAAGCTATAGAAAACCTAAAATTTGGTATATTTAATTGCTTAACTAATGTTATATCATCCCGGTAACGGTTGTAAAAATCGCAGGTTGTGGTAGGTTTATCTCCATTTAGTACTTTACCCTTAATTTCGGTAAAAACATCCCATACAGATTTACCGCGGCCATCTGAATCGCATGAACCTTCAATTTGAGGAGCAGCTGTTGATATGCCCCATACAAAATCATCGCCAAAAAGGTCTTTATTTAATTTATAATTCTCGATACCTGGTTCCATTAATACGTGAGGCCATGTTAAAGCCTTAAACTGTAAATATTACAGTAAATAACAAAACACAAAGAAAAGAAAATTAATGTATGAATGAAGATTTCATACTCCTTAAAAAAATCATTTTTTTTAAGGTTTTAATAAGCAGAAACACGTTGAGAAATGATTTCATAAGCCTTTAATTTGATAACATAAATTTACACATTCTTGTTTTCAAAATGATGTAATTTATATTATCAAATTGTTAAAAATAAGGCTTTTAAATACAATTATACTAATAGGAATATACGCTTTGCACCCGATCGCGCAGGTTGTATCCCGAGGCCATTACCTCGCCATAAGCACCTGCCGTACGAACCGCGATCAGATCGCCACGGTAAGATACTGGTAAATCAACGTCTTTTCTAAAGCAATCTGTGCTTTCGCAGATTGGGCCTACCACATCATATTTAATGCTATTGGGTATAGAAAGGTCAGGATTTGTATTTTCGCCGCTAGGCTCCCGACTTAAATTCTCTATCTGGTGATAAGCCTGATAAAGCATCGGACGGATTAATTCGGTCATTCCGGCATCCAGAATTAAGAAGTTTTTTTTAATTCCATTTTTAACGTACAATACTCTGCTAATCAGGGAAGCCGACTGAGCCACCAATGCGCGGCCCAATTCAAAATGAACTTCCTGGTTAGGTTTAATATTTAAAAACTGTTTAAACACTTTAAAGTAGCTTTCAAAATCGCATATCGGATTTTGATCTGGATTGTTATAATCAACGCCTAAACCACCACCAACATTTAATACTTTTACAGGTAAGCCCCGCTCTTCAAACCATTGCTGCAATTCATTTACACGGGTACAAAGGTTTTTATATACATCCATATCGGTAATTTGAGAGCCTATATGAAAGTGAATTCCTTGAAAGCGCAAATTAGTGCACTTGCCTAACGCCTCAACTACGGCAGGAAGTTCCCATGTGTTTACCCCAAATTTATTTTCTTCTAAACCAGTAGTAATAAAATGGTGCGTATGCGCATCAACATTGGGGTTAATGCGTATAGCCACGCTGGCTGTTTTGTTTTTTGCTTTAGCCAGATCATTAATTATCTGCAGCTCCTGCACCGACTCTACATTAAAACAGAATATCTGCTGATCAAGTGCCTCATTAATTTCTTTGTCGGATTTTCCTACACCGGCAAAAACTACTTTGCCTTTATCAAAACCATGTTGTATGGCGGCTTTAACTTCGTTACCGCTTACACAATCGGCACCAAAACCGTATGATTGAATCACATCAAACACCTTTGAATTAAAATTGGCTTTCATAGCATAGTGTACATGAAAGTTATAAGGGTCGGCGGCGTCTTTACAAGCCTGCAAAGTTGTACTAAGCAGGTTTAAATCATAATAATAAAATGGTGTTTCTAATTGATTAAAACGGGCAATTGTATTGGTGTTGAACATCTAAATGGCTATTGGGTATTTTGTTATTAGTGTATTGATTTATCAGCAAAATGGTTAAAGAGATATATGGTAACCCAATAACCGGAGCAATTTATTCAAACAACCTACTATGTAAGCTTCTTAAAGCTTCAGTTTTATCGGCTGTTTTAATAAGTATGGATATGTTGTAACTGCTGCCGCCGTATGATATCATCCTTATGGGAATATGTTTAACAGCCTCGAGCACCCGCGCCGCATAACCATGGGTTTCGGCACCAAAATCGCCAACTACACAAACAATAGTTTGGTTAACATCAACCTCAACAGAACCAAAAGCATTAAGCTCACGCGTAATTTCGCCCAGATATGAAGTATCATCAATAGTAACAGATACTGCAACCTCTGATGTGGTGATCATATCAATTGGTGTTTTGTAGCGTTCAAAAACCTCAAACACGCGGCGTAAAAAACCATAGGCCAGCAACATACGGCTGGAGTATATTTTAATTGCGGTAATATTATCCTTAGCGGCAATTGATTTTATTTCTCCTTTTTCGCTTTGCATACTGATCAGCGTTCCTGCAGCGGTAGGATCCATTGTGTTTAACAACCTAACCGGAATTTTATACTTTTGCGCCGGAAATACGCTTTGAGGGTGTAAAATTTTAGCCCCAAAATAAGCAAGTTCGGCAGCTTCGTCAAACGATAAATGCGAAATAGGTTTAGTGCCCTTAACAATACGCGGATCATTATTGTGCATACCGTCAATATCTGTCCATATCTGCACCTCCTCGCTGCGAATGGCCGCTCCTATTAACGAAGCAGTATAGTCACTCCCTCCACGGCGCAAATTATCTATCTCTCCAAATGAATTGCGGCAAATATAACCCTGAGTGATAAATAGTTTATTGTTCGGATGTTGCATAAGGAGCGGGGTAATATGCTCCGTCATGTAATCAATAACCGGCTCTCCGTCTTCGTCTATTTTCATAAAATCAAGTGCAGGCAACAATACAGATGGTATACCTATTTCTTGTAAATAAACGTGGTAAAGCGTAGTTGAAAGCAATTCGCCCTGTGCCAAAATTATTTTATCTTCAATTGGAGTAAACAGATCATTAGCTAAGCCAGATAAAAGTTCGAAATGGTAGGTTATCACCTCCCGGCCAAGTTCAACGTATGCTGGTTTTGTATATAGCTCCTGTATAAATGTTTCGTATTTTGCTTTTAGGTGAGCAATTAATGCTGCGGCTTTTGGTTTATCACCGGTAAGGTATGCCTGCCCTATATCAGCCAGGTTATTTGTAGTACCCGAAACGGCGGATAATACTACGATCTGCCGTTCAGCAGGATTTATAATATCCAGCAGTTTCTTCATCCTATCCGGGCTTCCAACCGATGTGCCGCCAAATTTTAAAACTTTCATTTTTATTTATTTTTAAAGCTAAATGATTTATATCCTTGTATCAATTTAAGGGGCTAAAAATAAGATTTAAACACAACATCGTATCAACAATGGGTAAAATAAAATTTGGAACAGGCGGATGGGAAGCCATAATAGCGGACGATTTTACAGTCGAAGGTGTAAAACGTATAGCTTTCGCCACTGCCCTATGGCTAAAAAAGAATTTTAAAAACCCATCAGCGGTAGTTGGTGCCGACACTCGTTTTGCCGGCCCGCTATTTGCAGATACCACCACAAAAGTACTGGCTTCGCAAAGCATAAAAGTTTTTCGTGCTCAAAATGAGTTTGTGTCTACACCTATGGTCTCTTTGGGAATAGTAAAATTATGCGCTTCGGCTGGAGTAATTATTACCGCCAGCCATAAACCGCCTAACTATAATGGATATCATATCAAAACCCATTACGGTGGCCCTGCCACTTTTACAGATATTGAACAGATACAAACTTTTATTCCGGATATTATCGACTTGCAACTAAAAACAATTGAAGATTATAAAAAAGATGGATTAATTGAATTTGTTGATCTTGAAACCATTTATGTTGATCAGGTAGAAAAACACTTTGACATTGAGGCCATTAAAAACTGCGGCTTTAACTGGGCCTATGATGCCATGTATGGTGCCGGACAAAATGTAATGCGCCGCATTTTACCTGATATTACTTTTTTGCACTGCGAGCATAACCCGGGTTTTGACGGGCAAGCACCCGAACCTAGCCACCTAAATCTGACAGAGTTTAGCGAAGTAATCAAAATATCTGAAGGTGATATAACCTGCGGATTAGCTACAGATGGAGATGCAGATTGGCATGGCTTATATGATGAGAACGGAAACTTTGTGGATTTGCAATGTATTATGCTATTGCTGATCCATTATACCTATAAAATTAAGGGATTAAGAGGTGAGGTATACTCCGCGTTTTCATGCAGCAAAAAAATACAGCAACTATGTAATCTATATGGTATAAACAATACGGTTACTAAAATTGGTTCTAACTACAGTTCTGATTTAATAGCTAAATCGGGCAAACAGTATTTAATAGGTGCTCAAGACGCAGGCGGTATTGCAATTACGGGCCATATACCTGAGGGTGACGGTATTTGGATAGGTTTTACCATTTGGGAATTTATGGCCAAAACAAACCGTACATTAACAAGCCTGATTAAAGAAATATACCAACTTGTAGGTTTATTTATGTATGAGAGTATTGATATACAAATTACCGAAGAGTTAAAACAACGCATCATAGCCAAATTGAAAGCTGGTAGCTATAAGTCATTTGCCAGTTATACCGTAACAAGCACCGAAGATTTAGATGGCTATAAGTTCCATTTCGATGAAAACTCCTGGGTAATGGTACGGATGTGGGAAACCGAGCCTTTATTACGAATATATGCTGAAGCAGCAACTTCTGCGGAAATATACAAAATTTTTGAAGCAGTCAAGGTGGAATTGCTGGAGTAGAAATAAACATTGTAAACGTGTTGTGCTATTAAAAAGCCAAACATATTTTAAATGATTTATTGGTTTGTTAATATTGACATTGATAAATTGCAAAGGGGTTATTGCAGTAAGTTTAGTTAATATTCTTACTGATAGTCCTGCAATAGTCTTAACCTAGGGTCTTTTAAGCATAAACTGATCGCAAAGTTGTGCAAACAAAGTTTCAATGTGTTTCCTGAACCCCGGCAATATTGGATCCTTTGTCTAGTCAACTGACGTACAGCCACAGCCATTTATACAATTAGTAATAATTAATGGCTCTGCAGTTGTGTTAGTGATAACATATATATGTGAACCCGAGCCGTTATATGGAATGACCCCGAAATCATGTACGGTATTGTCAAATGAGATTTGCGCCTTTGATGGAACAAAAAAATTGACCAGCCGATTGGCTTTGTGCATTCCAAAACCCAATCCAACTACAGAAATCTGTAGCAGAATATTGGTAGCTTTATGATTCAGGGCAGGTATGGATGGTCGGTAAGTTGCGCAATTGCCAACCCCATTAACTACTATTTATTGCAATCCTGATATTTTTAGTTTTCTTATTTTATTTTTTACATTTTTACTCTTAGTAATTCTGTTATTCTGGCTAAATGATGATCGTCGTGTTCTGCAACGAATAAAAAAAGATCCATTGTTCGCATTGGAGTTTTTAATCGGGGATGAAGCGCAGATTTGAAAATCGTTTCCTCATCTATAGATTGAAGGGTTATCATGGTTTGTTGTCTTATTTTTCTAAATGCAGCAAGTAGTACCTGTAGTGAAGTCGCATTATGATTTGCTAAATAAGTTTTGCTGTTTTGTAAGTCAGTTGGACGTAATTCAATTTGACAATTTATGATATCCTCGAGTCTTCCCTGCCAAAGTGGTTCTAAGTCAATTAAATGCCCTATATTCTCTTTCATGGTCCATGTATTATCCATAGTAAATGTCAACCTATTTTCATGTACTTCTTTTGCCTTTTCTTCAAGTCTTAACGGGGTGCCCGATAGTCGTTCCAAAATAGATGGAAAAATATTTTGACTATTTTCAAAATTAAAAGTTCTATTAAACCATTTTTCTTGTTTCATTTTTCTTCTTTTTTAAGCAGGTTATAATTTCATTTCTAATAAAGCCACTTTAAGGTTTCGGTGTTGGTCGGGTAGTTCAGGCGTATCTGGTGTTGTGTAATTTTCTAAAAATTGAAAGCCGTAGCTTTTATAATATTCAATAATATTGAGGTTATCTCCCCATGTGTCCATTCTTATACATTTCACTCCTTTTTCGATAGCCAAATTGATAGTCCAGTACAATACTTTTTCAAACTGCTTTTGTCCTTTAAATGATGGATTAACGGCTATCCGGTGTAAATAAATCGCATCGCCATTTTCTTTTTCTCTCCAAATCAGGGCATCACTAAAGCAAATACTGAAAATGCACAAAATATCATTTTTGGTTACGATTTTAAATTGCAGTTTATTTTCAATATCCAACAAAACGAATTTTTTATCATAGCTATTCCATCCTATAAACCCCTTTCTTTTGATATAGGCAATTGCTTCTTCAAACAGTCTATAGATAAATGGCAAATCCTCTGGTAAAGTATTTACAATTTGATAGTTAGTTGTTATTTTAATGTTCATTACAAATCGCCTTTTATATTATTGTATTTGGTATTCATAACATACTATAATGTTCCGCTTTCCAGTTGTTCTAAATAAATAAAATCGGGGAATTTTACGCCTGCTTCATCTCTGATATTGATAAGAGCCGAAGATTGAAAAAACTGCTTAGCTTTTTCAAGCGAAGACCAAATTGAAAAATGAACAATTTTTTGTGGGGCGTTCTCGTATTTCAGAACCTGATATGATATTTCTCCTGCTTCCTTTCTCATGTTTGAGGCTTCATCAAATATTTTTTTCCAAACTGCATAGTCATTAACCTCATGAATAATTAATACATATTTCATCTATTGTTTTTCTTTTAGCTATCAGCATGTAATAAAAAATATCAATTGGTATATTTTATTACAATATTTTTTATGCTTTTAAATCTCTAATCATTTTTTCTAAAAAATCCATTGTAATATTTAGCATTTTGGAAGTGCCGGTAACTTTAGCGTGCATAACAGAACCTTCTATAAGTGAGATTAGAATTGCTGAAACTTCAGCAGCCTTTGTGCTGGCTTTAATCTCTTTTTTTTCAATGCCAATTTCAATATATTTTTCAATGGAAGCTTTCCATAATTTAAGCGCGTTAACTGCCTTTTTTCTTAACATGGGATGTGTATCATCTGCTTCTGTAGACGTATTTAATACAGGGCATCCTGCTTTCAGAAAAGGTAATTGTAGAAAGTTCCTGTATGTTTGAGGATACACTAGGAGTTTATCAATTATTGGGGAGCGTTCTTCAATTTTAAATCTTATATAGGATACAATTGCTCCAAAATTGTGATCAAATGCAGCTAATGCCACTTCATCTTTGTTTTCGAAATTACCATAAATACTCCCCTTAGTTAAACCAGTAGCACTCACAAGATCATTCATAGATGTTCCTACATATCCTTTGGCATTGAATATGGGAGCCGTTTTTTCTATTATAAATTGCCTGGTACGTTCTGCTTTTGCCATCATCAAATTCTATTAACTTAACGCAAATATAATTAAAAAATACCGATTGGTATATTTTAATTATATTTTTTTGCACAGCGATCGGGATGTATATTATTTATCCAGATCGCTGAGTTGGTGAATTTGAATGAGAAGTTAAAGGAGCTTTATAGTAGGTAAGGTATACAAGCCGTTCACTTTTGGAAAAACATTAACCTCATTATATGGTCTTAATTCCCGTCATCCTTGCATTACTTGAAAGCCCTTCTCTATTTATTACTCCAGTTTTATATTTGGTAGTTTTCTTTGTACCCGAAAGTGTCATATCTACAGGTTTCGGCGAGTACTTAATTCTTTTGCAATAACCTATAAAAAATACTCGAAATTATATAAAAACAATTGGCAGTATAATTGTTTATTTTGTACTTGCAAATGAAAATCAAAGCATTATTTCTATTATTCACATTTCTGCTAAACTCAGCAGTTGGGGTGAATTGCGCTTTACATAAAGATCATGATTGCTGTGATGAAATTACCGAACATCATCAGAATCTAACTTTTCAGGATCTAACTGACCATAAACCGCCCACAGTTACCCAAGAAGATCGCTGCTGTCAGAATTCGGTCAACGATCTTGTTTTGCAGGCTAAATTACTACCACAGCCAGTAAAGATATTCATGCCTACACCTGTTACTTATATTGGGTTTAACTATTTGCCTGATTTTAAAGTGGTCCAATCGGACAAAGTAGCTCATCAGTTATTGATAGATGAACGACGGCGACCGCCAACGCAGGCTATCCGTATCTCAATCCAAAGCTTTCAGATCTGATTCAGATTGTTCAATATATTCAACATGGCTGAGCCGTGTCTTAAATTATTGTTTAACATTTTATCAGAACATCATGAAAAAGCTATTTTTATTAGTTGCCTTTATCGCAGCTGCAATTACCCAACAACTTTTCGCTCAGGATACTAAGCCAAATGAGCTTACGCCTTTACTTAATTCTTATTACGATATAAAGAATGCCTTGATCAAATCCAATGGTGCAGATGCCGCTGCCCATGCCGGCGAATTTTTAAAAGCGGTCGCCGCAGTGGATATTAAAGCCCTGGCTGCGACTGATATGAACACTTTTATATCATTGCAGGACAAACTGGCTTTTGACGCCCGGCACATGTCCGAAAGCAAGGATATAGCCCACCAAAGAGAGCATTTTGCCACCCTCTCAGCTAACTTTTTTAAACTGGCGAAAGCTGTAAAATTAACCGACAAGGCAGTGTATTATACCTACTGTCCCATGAAAAAGAGTTATTGGTTATCTGCGGATGCTGGGATCAGAAATCCTTATTTTGGTAGCCAGATGCTCACCTGCGGCAAGGTTACGGAAACCCTGAATAAATAACTAACAAATTATCTGTTGATAGGTTAATCTATCATGAGTAAGTTAATTGCTCATGATAGGTCAATAATTTAAAAAAATCTTTATGAAAAATACAATCATTATTTCGGCTATTGGCTTGGCTTCGCTATCCATAGTTGCCTGTAATAACGCAACCAAAACAACTGCTATAACTACAGGCAAAGACACAAGTTCTGCCGCTCCTGCAGTCGCTAAAACCACTACAATTGCACCATCAAAAACAGGAGTCGATCCCAAAACCACTGCTTCAGTAAAAGCAATAGTTGGCTATTATCTGCAGTTAAAAAACGCCCTAACTAAAGACAACAGCAACGAGGCGGCTAATGCCGCAAAAGCTTTATCGGATGGTTTTGCAAAATTTGACAAGTCAGTATTAACGGCCGACCAGAAGAAGTCATATACCGACATTACTGATGACGCTAAAGAAATGGCAGAGCATATTGGCATGAGTGGCGGCAAATTGCCTCATCAGCGCGAACACTTTGATATGTTAAGCAAGGACATGTACGACCTTATTAAATTATTTGGCGCCGGGCAGCCTTTGTTCGTGGATTATTGCCCAATGTATAATGATAAAAAAGGGGCGATATGGTTAAGCGAGACAAAGGCAATAAAAAACCCCTATATGGGCGCAAATATGTCAACCTGTGGTGATATTAAAGAAGAATTAAAATAGTCGCCATGAAGCGTGCCTTTAAAATTATACTTGCTGTAATAGCCATCATTTTTATAGTTATTCAAATTATTCCCCGTGATCATAATGAAAGTGGACGAATAGCCGTAAATGATATCACCAAAGTATATACAGTTCCGGCAAATGTGAGTTCGATCTTTAAGAGGTCCTGTTACGATTGCCATAGTGACTATACCAATTATCCCTGGTATGCGTATTTCCACCCATTCAGGTACATGATGGACGGCCATATCAGGCAGGGCAAGAAAGAATTGAATTTTAATGCGTTTGGCACTTATTCAGCCAGAAAACAAAGAAGCAAATTAAGGGCTATCGGTGAAAGTTTAGAGGAGGGTTCGATGCCTTTATCCTCATACACCTTTATTCACAGGAGTGCTGTCTTGTCAAAACAAGATCAGACACTGTTGATGGATTGGGTGAAAAAACAAACCAATAGCCTAAACTAAAAGATCAAAGATGAAAAAAATAATGATCGTGGCGATAATGCTTTGTTTAAAGCAGTTCGCATTCGCCCAAAAAGATATGCAAAATATGGCTGGTATGCAAAAGCAGCAGCCTGTTACCTATACCTGCCCGATGCACCCCCGTATCCATGCCTCCAAACCGGGTAATTGCCCTAAATGTGGCATGAAGTTGATTAAAGAAAAGCCTAGAGCTGTACCTGTAAAATCCGTTGGTATGCAAATGCCGATGAAAATACCCACTAAAAAAACGGGTGATATGGGTGGAATGAAAATGGACGGGATGAACATAGATCAGGAAAAAAAGACCCCATCTCCTGAAAAGGCAGATGGTATGACCATGTCGATGAAAGATACTGGTAAAAAAATGAATGATATGAGTGGGATGAAAATGGACGATGCTACCGCGTCTGATATGAAAAACGCTCAAGCGAGCTTAGGCCCCATTAGGATACTAACGAATAATACGCCGCCACATACCGTTCGGTATGACCTGTACATCGCGGATACGATCGTAAATTTTGGAGGCAAATCTAAACCTGCCATTGCGGTCAACGGAAGTATCCCTATGCCTACCCTAACTTTTACGGAAGGTGATACCGCAGAGATCTATGTACATAATAAATTGAAGGAAGAAACCTCATTGCATTGGCACGGCCTTTATTTGCCAAACCGTTATGATGGAGTGCCCAATCTGACGCAAATGCCCATCATGCCGGGTGAGACCCATTTGTACAAATTTCCTATCAAACAGCATGGCACACATTGGTATCATAGCCATACGGGTTTACAAGAGCAAATTGGTATGTATGGTGCGTTTATTATGAATAAACGAAAGGAATGGGATGTCCCTACTTTACCTGTTGTATTGAGTGAGTGGACAAATATGAACCCTAAAGAAGTTGATCGTAGTTTACATGCCGCCTCCGACTGGTTCGCTATTCAAAAAGGAACGACCCAAAGCTACGCTGAAGCCGTCAGGTCTGGTTATTTTAAAACAAAAGTAACCAATGAGTGGAAAAGGATGAGTGCAATGGACGTGAGTGATGTTTATTATGATTCCTTCCTGATTAACGGTAAGAATCAAAACGCGCAGCCACAATATAAAGCTGGTGATAAAGTAAGGCTGCGGATAGCGAATGCTGGCGCGTCATCCTACTTCTGGCTCAAATACGCAGGTGGTAAAGTTACAGTGGTTGCTACCGATGGCAATGATGTAGAACCTGTTGAAGTAGACAGGCTGATCATCGCACCATCTGAAACATACGATATAGTGGTTACTATTCCGCAAAATAAAAGCTATGAGTTTTTGGTAACACCCGAAGATCGCACAAGGTCGGCTTCGCTATGGCTGGGTAGCGGCGAAAAAGTAGCGGCTGAAAAAATGCCTAAGCTGAAATACTTCGCCGGAATGAAGATGATGAACGAGATGATGGATATGAGCGGTAACATGGTTAAAATGGAAGGCATGGCGATGCAGAATCAAACGATGGATATGAATACCGTAATGTACCCCGAAATAACAGGTGCGGATAAACCGGCAGCAGAAGGCAAAATAGCCACTAAGCCGGGCATGCAGATGCCGAATGATAAAAGCATGGCAGGTATGAATATGGCTGCAGACAATTCTGACATTGTAACACTGAACTACGGGATGCTTCGTGATCCGCATAATACGACTTTACCTAAAGGCCCGATGAGGGAATTGAAGTTTGACCTCACAGGTAATATGAACCGTTATGTGTGGACTATGGATAATAAAACGGTATCTGAATCGGATAGGATATTGATCAAGAAAGGTGAAAATCTGAGGATCATCTTGTACAATAACAGTATGATGCGCCATCCGATGCACCTGCATGGGCACGATTTTAGGGTGATCAACGGCCAGGGTAAAAATGCGCCTATGAAGAACGTTGTTGATATTATGCCGATGGAAAAAGACACCATTGAATTTAATGCATCAGAACCGGGTGGCGATTGGTTTTTTCACTGCCATATTTTATACCACATGATGAGCGGTATGGGCAGGATATTCAGTTACGAGAACTCGCCTCCGAATCCGGAAATTCCTGATCCAAAGTTGGCACAACGGATGTTAAACCGCGACGACCAAATGCCGCATTTGATGGGCAAGATAGGTATGGAAAGCAACGGCAGTGATGGAGAGGTAATGATGTCTAACACCCGGTGGAAAGCAAGTACCTTGTGGCATTTAGGCACAGATGCAAAAATGGGATATGAAAGCGAAACCATGTTAGGCCATTATATTGGGCGTAACCAATGGCTATATCCATACGTCGGCTTTGATTATCATTACAAAGAATTTAATCCTAATGAAAAGAATATTTTTGGCAGCGACTATAAAAACATGTTCGGGCAGATCAGTAACAAAGAACACAGACGTACGGTAGTTGCCGGTGTTGCTTATACTTTGCCGATGCTTTTTGTTGCGGATGCCCGTATTGATGGCGAAGGTAAGTTGCGTTTCCAGTTGGGACGGGAAGATATACCTATTTCAAACCGCTTACGGTTCAACCTCATGGTCAATACAGATAAGGAATATGCAGCAGGTTTCCGGTATATTTTTACCAAATATTTCTCTTTATCAACACACTATGATAGTGATATGGGCTTAGGCGGAGGGTTGACGGTTACTTATTGAAATTAAGAAAGGCTGTCAAATTTGACAGCCTTTGTAATAAAATCATTTTATTCTTATATTCCGGGTTCATGATCAATCATTCTGCTGGTTGTACGTCCATGTTTACCAGCACTAACAAATTCGGTTTTTACATTGCCAAATGAAGGAACTTCGTGAGGATTCGGCGGAGTAACATCAATCGATTCGCTATACGACGCATACCATTCTGTTGCTGTTCCAACTCTGTCTGATTTGGATAATCGGGCCTACCCTGTTCCGAAGTATTCTTTTCAGAGATTTGATTTTTTGAATGCTCCTTACTTTGTGGGGATTTTTTATTTTGAGATTTTATAATTTTTTAATTTATGATTAATAAATAATCATTTCAATTAATTGTTTCGAATGGTAAAAAGCGTGGCGTAAAAGCACATAAAAATAAGGTAGTTATTAGACATCCATATCGTCAATACCGTATTTCCATTGCATAAAAGATCGGATATGGTCCAATGATGTGCAGTAACGCTCTAATGTACCTAATGCGAATTCCTGGCCTACCAATTCCTTTACTTGATCATTATGATGCTGGAAAACATCTAATATCATTTTCCTTTCAGAGTCCCTTCCTGAAAGGATACTCTTTAGAGATTCTGCTGTCACAGCTTTGTTCGATTCTATCAAGATTCTTTTGGCCTAAAATATTTTCGAGTTTAAAGTGTCAAGAAAACTGTTTAAAGTCCTTGCATCTTCTTTGTTACCCATTGCTCGGCCGGATTCAGAGCTCCAGCGAGAGGTCTCGCAAAGCCTTTTTGTGGAGATTTCTACGGGGCTTGCCATTAACGGTAATTTTAATGTAAATGTACATGGGTCCCTTTTTGTAGTTTTTAGGTTGTTTAAGAAAGAATAACAACCCGAAGCTTTTTTCTAACATAATACTACGTTTTAAAGATTAACAAATATCGATAAGTAGTACTTGACAATCAAAATGTTTATCGCGAAAACATTTTGTATATCAATATGTTACAAGGTTTTCGGCGCGTATTTTTTATATTTAAAAGAACGCTACGAATGACGCAACGCAGGATTGCTTTTATTTGAATGATTTGGTATATTATATAAAATAAAAAAGCCTCTAAATCAACGATTTAAAGGCTTTTGATGCTTTTTGATATCAATATCAGCGGAGAGTTAGGGTAATGAACCTTGTCTTTACCGCAGTTATTTTCAGTGAGTTATGTCGTCATATTTTATCCACTACACGAATCACGCATTGTCATCGTAAGTAAAGCAAATCGTTATTCAAATATAGAGAGAATAATTGAATGATTTACAAATCTATTGCATTACTTTATATGCAGAACTTTCTAATTAATTATAAATACGTATAATAGAAGGGGGACTATTTGTCCATTGTGATCCCGCTGGGATAATTTGTTATCCTTCAACGAGTCATTTATATGCTATTAGGCGCTTTTAAAAGCACTTTTTTCATTTCAAATCAAAACAGGGCACCAATTATTTTGACATGATTTAAAACGTTTTAAGAACGTTTGGTTATCCTGTTACAAGGATACAAATCCCATAGTATTTATAAAAATTTATAATCTGTAGTTCCGGTAGAGGGAAGCGGCAAAAGTTCTAACTTTCATAACGATATAGAGGCTATTGTCTCTGGAAATAAAATTATTGGAACCACAACCCATTTTAAATAAAGGTTTGATTTCCCAACTGTGAATAAATGTTTTGATAAAGCTTTCAATTAAACAATGTTCAGTTATCCGTTATTGACCTAAGCTAGCTATGTTTAATGTCAGAATAAGCACTCCACTTTTCGCCAAACGTTGCGAGCCTGGGGGATTGATATGGCGTTATGCTTTATAACTGAGGAATATAGTTATGGGTTTTGGCAACCAATTTAAAAAGACGGCACGACTGAAAGATAAAGTACCAATCTGTTGGAGAAGAAATAGATGATACACTGTAACACAACTCAGGCGATCAAATCCACTGCTAAAGTGCTTAAGTATTATTAAACACCTTGTAATTTCTTCCGAAAGGGAAAGTCCATCTGACGAATACAGCGATTAATTTATGTTTTGCTTTTTGTTACCTTTTTAGATATATTTGTAACAAATTGAACTCAACTCACCAACTTGTAGCTAAACAGATCAGTCGCTTTTCGGCGGGCGAACTAGTATTTCCTGCCGATTTTCGCGGCATGGGTTCAGAAGATGCGATCAAAATGAGCCTAAGCCGGCATACCAAAGAAAAACGATTGGAACGGTTAGGGCATGGTGTTTATTTGAAGGCTGGCAAAACTGCAAAAACGCCAACCCCGGAAATCGTTGCAACAGCCATCGCCAGGAAAGAACGGGTCAGGATCAGACCCGATGGGCAGTTTGCTTTATTTCAGTTAGGAATGACCAATGTAAAGCCGGGCCTGGTCTATTTAACCGACGGGGAGCCGCGAAGTATTAAAATTGGTAAACAACGCCTGATATTCAAATCTACTACAGCTAAAAAACTATCGCTTTCAGATAGCACCAGCGGGCTGTTGGTACTGGCTCTGGACGAAATCGGGAAAGACAAAGTAACCGACGAAGTGCTGGCACAGATCACTAACAAATTGATCACTATTGATAAAAATAAATGGTCAAAAGACCTCCAGTTGGCTTCTGGCTGGATATATAACTTATTACACAAACTCTATCAACAAACAGCAATATGAAAACGATAAACCTAGCGAATGATTCGGAAATTGCCTGGAAGCTTTTATGCGATGCCGCGCGGCAGTTACCTAGTGAAGATCATGAACTCATGCCTGGTGTAAAATGGGGTGACTACGCGCAGCTTTATACGCCCGCTTTTTGGAAGATCCAATATATATCGCACATGCAGCGGCAGGAACCAAGGCAATTTTATAAACTGGGGAACACCATTTTAGAAGAGATCGTGGTTTGTTTGCTTGGGGGATTTGGCATGCCGTCAGAAGTCGGTTTAGCGGCCTTTGATCGGCTGAAAAAACGAAAGTTGATCGTTCCAGGCGTTAGCTGGGCACGACTATTTCAAGCACTGAGTCAGCCATTTGACTTATCAGATGGCAGAAAAGTGACCTATCGGTTTTACAATCAAAGAACGAAGTATTTGTTCAAATTACTGAATAGAGAAGATTTGAACGCGATACCCCTTTACAGCGATTTAGAACTGCGGAACTGGCTCTTAACGGTAGATGGTATCGGATTAAAAACAGCCTCCTGGATCACCCGCAATTGGTTGGACAGCGATCGGGTTGCCATACTGGATATTCATATTCTTCGGGCTGGACTATTGGCAGGATTTTATGAAAAGGAGTATGATTTGAATAGGTATTATTTGACTTTGGAGAAGCAATATCTGTCATTTTGTGATGCACTCGAAGTATCATCAGGTATTATGGATGCAATTATTTGGGAATTCATGAAAAAAACCAATAGATTAGCAATTAGTGCATTGAAGCACACCAATTAATAAACCTATCCCATGTCAGGAAGCGGAGATTCAGATTTTTCAACCGGAGGCGGCGGCAATGCGCAACAAGACTGCCGTTCGTTAAGCGGGCAGGGGACGATTATGTCGCCGGCGCCGGCAGTTTTAGCCACGTTAAATGTTAACGACTATTTGGATATTAAGTTGCGAACGGTTACCTCGCTTCAAGGGGTTACCCTCGGTGGACAAGTGGTTGGCGGCGTATTTGTAAATCCCGGTAGTCTCCAATCGGCAATTATTGCCTGTATCAATGACGGTAATGAATACCAGGGGCGTATCACTTCGCTGGTCGGCGGCCTGTGTGAACTTTTCATTTCCGTGAAATGATAGTTGTCGGTGGTACCTATGACGAGTTTTGTTTTGAACCTCGGTGGGAGAAAAAGTTTGGCTCGGGACTCCGGGCCTGTTGGGTATTAGGTCGTCTTGACCCTAATCAGCCCATCGCATATCATACTTTTGGTGATGATGAAACCAAAAATTACCTGGAGCAGGTTGCCGGTGAGATCAAATTAACCTACAACCTATCGCCAATAAAAAAAGCCGTCCAGTTCAAGTACGATTATCCATTAGCGGACCCTATTGTTGCGCCGCGCCCGGATACCTTAAAATTTGCAAATAACAATATCGACGTTAGCGGCGATAGTATCCTTTATTATGGAATGATCGAGGGAAACGCGGCGGTGCATGGAAATAAAGTGATTTATGATCCGCAGTCGCCCTCTAACCCGGTACCTTTTTCTGCGACCGGCTCAACTGCCAAACGTTTAGCCATGGTCATTAATATTGTTGAGGCAAAAAAGATTTTAGGTCAGAAAGAAACTGATCTGGCCGCGATCGAAGATTTCTTTTTTAACCAGGAGGGCGCCGAAATTCTGATCATTAAAATGGGGGCAAAAGGCGCATTGATTAAAACTAAGACCGGCCAGGAGGCAATCATACCGGTTTATGAAACCAAATCCATTTGGCCAATCGGATCTGGTGATGTGTTCGCTGCTTCATTTGCGCATCACTGGGTAAAAACAGATGACGCTGTTTTAGCGGCCAGCTACGCTTCTTGGGACACGGCGGTTTATTGCAGCACCAGGAATTTTAATTTTATTCCTTTTGAAAGCGATCCGGAAATTAAACCGTTTATCATTCAGCATTACCCTAAAGAGCAAGTTTATCTCGCCGGGCCTTTTTTTACATTTTCTGAACGCTGGCTGATCGATCAGATCTATCATTGCTTGATCCACATGAACCTAAATGTATTTTCACCATGGCATCATGTGGGTTTGGGAGAAGCGTCCGTTGTCGTTCCATTAGATATCAAGGGCTTAAATGAATCGAAATTGATTTTTGCGGTGCTGGACGGACTGGATTCCGGAACCTTATTTGAAATAGGCTTCGGGATAGCCAAAGAATGTACCGTTATTGGTTATGTCGAGAATGAGAGTACGGAGAGTATCAAAATGCTGGAAGGTACCAATTGCGTTATCGAGAAAGATCTCACCACGGCGATTTATAAATGTCTTTGGGCCCTGGCAAAACATGAGTAAAGGAATTCTTTTATCGGGCGGCATGGACTCCATTGCGTTAGCATATTGGAAAAAACCCGATACGGCGATCACCATTAATTATGGACAAGCCGCTGCCGAAACGGAGATCAGAACCAGTGTAGTTGTCGCTAAGGAATTAGGGATTGAACATCATATCATTAATATCGACTGTAGTAGTTTAGGGAGCGGCGATTTGATCAATGACAATTCCATCGAAGCGTCGCCATCCTCGGAATGGTGGCCGTACCGAAATCAATTGTTGATTTCTTTAGCCTGCATGAAAGGGATTACGTTAGGCTTAACCGAATTGATGGTGGGCTCGGTAAAATCAGATGGCTTCCATAAAGACGGCACTACCGGTTTTTTTAAGCGTATCAGTTCCCTCATGGAATACCAGGAAGGAAATATCAAGATCACTAGCCCCTGTATCCATCTTTCAACCCTAGAGCTCATCAAAGCTTCTGGCATACCCAAATCTCTACTGCATTGGGCGCACTCCTGTCACAAATCGAACATACCTTGCTGTAATTGCCGGGGCTGCAATAAATATCGTCAAACGCTCACCGAATTATACCGAACTGATGAAGAATCCCCAGCCCAGGACCAATGAACAAAAAGGTGTTTCATTTGAATATCCAATTCAACATACATTTAAGCTTCCGGCATCTATCAGCGCCCTACCTACACCTTTCGATGAAGTTATTTCGAAGCGAAAATCGACTAGGGATTTTTCCGGCATCACCCTTCAGCAATTGAGCAATATCTTATGGTATACCGCCAAAGTCAAAAAAACATTTGTCCAAGACAACGGCTATATACTTACCCATCGCGGCACACCATCCGCAGGCGCCCGACACCCCATAGACATGCTCATTATCAACGAAGAATTGTTTAACACCAACTTACCCCATTACTACAATCCGTTTGAACACTCCTTAAACCGTCTGGGCGTACCTAAACAAACGGTCATGAACTTTATAACCCACGTCGGCGAAGTAGTTCCCATGACCAACGCCACCTTGATCTGGTTCGTTGCCCATCCCGAACGAACAGCCGCAAAATACGAAAATCCGGAATCCTTAATTTGGCGTGACGCAGGGGCACTAATCAATAGCATCCAACTTACCTGCGCCGCCTTAAATGCTAATTGTTGCGCCATTGGCAGTTTAGGAGAGCCATATATCGGTGATTTTTTTAATAATCAAATGGGCATATTTGGCGCTGGTGGCGTATTGATTGGTTGAAAATCGCAGGCGAAATCCGAAAGCGCTTTTTGTAGACCTTCACTTGTTCTCGTTAAATCTTCATGCTGTAGATCAACGTTTAACAAATCCAAATATAGGCCGTCGATTAGCCATTTATTAATAGTCGCAAAGGCATGCTCTGAATCTCCTGCTATTTAAGCGCTTAATTTATCTGTAGTATTACCAATCTTTTTCATGATACCCGCAGCCTTTATCCTTGTTTTATCTTGCCGGCTATCATCTCCAGGTTGATCGACGATTTGTCTGGCTGTCGACACCAGTTGATTGATCAACGAGTGCCATGTTTCAACTAAAGGATAGCCAGTGCCATAATTCTCATCGTATTGCTTTTCTACTTTTTCAATTTCAAATTCACAAACCCTAAAAACCACCTCACATTCTTTTAAAAAATCCGAAAGATCAAAAATAGTTTTAGATAACAGTCTAACCGGGAAATTTCCATTGAATGCTTTGGGAATCTCCAGTCGGATCATATATAAGTTAGGAAGGTATTCAACAGCCAGCTCGACATATTTTATTTTGCTGTATTTCGGCCAGGGAATAAATTTATAGTATCGTCTTGTTAACTCCTCTAACTTGACAGATACCGTTTTTAACTTCATGTTTAACAGTTCTTCAGTAGCCATTTCCTGCAGCTCTGAAAGCGAGCTCAAAGTAACATTAGAAGTCTGTGCACACTTGATCGCGCCAGCCTGAAAACCCGATTCAGACATTAAAAATCCTCGGTCTGCGCCAATATCCTGAACGATCTGTTGTAAGGTCAATATCTTTTCTTTGGGCACCGAAGTTTTCCAAAGTTTACATTCCACAACCCAGGTCACATTAACGCCAAAATGTTTTAAGGAGACCAACACATCGGCCATATGGGTTCCCCGAACGCCATTTACAGCCGCATTAGTTTCTGCTGTTGCACCTATTGACCCGAAAAATAAGGCCACATCCTCCTGATATTTTTTCCAATCCATGCTAATTAAACCAAATTAAACTGATTACGTAGCCAAAACCATCCGAGTAAAAACATTGCTCATTCATCACCCGCTCGGCGCGATAATCGCCCGTAAACGGATAGAACCAATCATTTGGTTTAACCTTCTCTATAGTTTCAAAACGGCTGTTGGCTTTGGTAAAATATTCTCCGGCCACAGTGGTTGGCGGTAAATCGCCATGCACCTGGAAGCGAAACGGCCATTTAGGAAAATGTTCATTACGCTCGTACCATTTAACTTTGTTGTTTTCAGAAACCACAATCATTAGTTCATGTGGGCAAACTTCGCAATACCGGATCGCTGCGGCTAATAAGCTTACCTGAAAGCTTACTGAAATCGCTTTTAGTTTATCCAGTGAAAATTTTTTTACGCCATCGAAATAATAAATCTTTTGATAGGGCATTAACAGGCAGCCAGCAAAATAATCGGCTTCCAGTTCAATAAGATCATCTTTATCCGCTTCAGCAAAAGAAGTGTGAGGCTTCAGCAGGCCGGTCTGCAAACCGATGCGATGCTCGTTGATGTAATAATGCCCCAACTCATGACTGAGACTATAACGACCCCGGTTGGTGTCCCAATTGTTCCGGCGGTCAATGTTAAGGTGGATATGGAACTGTTCTTCATCGAATACCAGCATGCCATCAAAACAATCTTCATAGTGGTCAACGTAAACGTTCAGTTCCTCGAAAGCCGTAATTTCCTCCAAAAGAGTGACACTGCCTTTAGAAAACATCCCGGAAATAAAGTCCGCCAGTTTATTCAGTTCCTTTTTCCGGACCGCTGTTAGCTCCACCGTTTCGCTCATCCTGGTTCTTCTTTATCTTATCCTGTATATGTTTGGGCAAATTTGCACCTTTACGCGCTACCATTTTTAATGGCGCGATATCTTCAGCTCGCGCCTCTGGTGTAAACTGAACGACTTTGGCTTTTAAAGCCCCTGAAAATATACGTTCACAGTCTATTTCAAATGTGCTCACATCCTCTGTGTCTTCGGCATATAATTTTTCGAAGCGGGCAAGTTCCAATTCGTTGGTCGGAAACAGGAAGCCTGTTGAGGCCATCCATTCCGGCATTTGGTCCATTGTCATATATTGTTTATTTGCCATATTTCAAATCATATATATTGATGTATTCTTCAATTTTATCGGTCGCCTGCTTTTTGTAAAACTGAATCGTTGCCTGCGTCAGTTCCAGATTAGTTCGGAGTTTCTCCGTTAGATGGCGGGGCATCTTAACTCCTTTTCTCTGGTAAAAAGCATAAGTACAATAAATAACCCGGTGTTTCGGCCCAAGACGATCAAGCGCATTATTAATTAATTCATATTTTTCCCGTACGATCTTTCGCTGCTCAACGGTCATGTTGGTCGTATCAACTTGAACCAATTGTTCTGTGGGTTCCTCGTCACCCGTGTAAGGATTTGGATTATCCTCCTCATCAAGCAGGTTATACAATTGTTTTTGTGCGATACCGTACAAGTAAAGGTTTACCGCAGTGTCAACGTCCTTCGCGGTTTTTCGCTTGTTAAAATCAAAGCTCGGGTACTTCCAAAACCGCTCAAAGGTGCGCTGGGCAAGATTGTCCGCAATATCGTGGTCGTAGTGTTGGTTACGGCAGATAATACGGCATTTAAAGGCAAGGTCTTTCTGAAAACGAAAGCAAAATACTCGGAAGGCATCCTGGGCTGTGGATGTCCACTGGGGATCTCTACGCCAGCGAATATATTCGATCAGCGTTTCCGTGCTTTCATTTTCTAATTCTTTCCAGCTCATGATAGGGTAACTATAGCATATACCGAAAACCGTTTGTAAGGGTTTTGGTAAGGTTAGTGTAGGGCGGTTAATCCTACAGATAACATACTATAAACATATATAAAAATATTAAACTATGACACTTTTACAATGTATTAATCAGTTCGTTGAGAACATTTGCGTTACCGACCGCCAGGAAGAGGGCATCAAAACATCACTCGATAACATGTATAGCTATCTGACGGATGAAGACAGCGGCCTTTCTGTAGAACGCAACTTTACCAACGGCTCTTATGACCGGGATACCATCATCCGTCCACTGGATGATATCGATATTTTTAGCGTGCTCAAAAGGGAGGACTGGGAAGATGAATACAAGCAGCTGCCTAAACCTCAGGCGGTACTCAGCAAGTTTAAAAAGTACCTGGATGGCATTACCATATATGAGGGTAAGGTTAAACAAGACAGGCCTTGCGTAACCATCAGGTTGTCTGATAAAAACTTTGATATCATGCCCAGCTTTGAACAGGTGGGCGGCGGATACCTGATACCCAATTTTGATTTAAGCGGCTGGACCTACGCCTATCCCGAGCAGTTGTATGATAACCTGGAAGCCGTCCACAAACAGCGCAACTACAAAGTGAAGCAAATTATCAAAGCGGTCAAACACTTTAACCGCGGGCTGGATAAGTTGATACCGTCGTACCATATTGAGGAGGTCGCTATCAGCATCTTTATTCTGAATGATTTTAAAAACTATCGCGAGGGCATTGAACTTTGGTTTAAGAACGCAGAATATTACCTGCTTTCTACCAAGTTTAAAAGCAACGCAGATTATTTGAGCTCGGTTGAGCATATCAAAAAAGTGATAAAAAAACTGGATGAAGCCCGCGCCAAATGTGCCAACGGTAAAGAATCGGATGCGGTACAAATCTGGAAAGAGATATTTGGTAAAGAGTTCCCGACCATAGACCCGGCCGAGGCCAAAAATTTCGCCCGGGCTATCAGCGATGGGGGCTTAAAGGTGGCAGCTACCGGCGGTTTATCGGTGTCAACAGGTTATAGTATTGGTGCTTCAAGCGGTTATCATGGCGGCATATCAAAAGATTAAACCTTATAACTCGGCTATCCAGGTACAGGCCATGCGGGCGAGATACCCACAGTTTAGGGCTAAAAAAAACAAGAATGGCGATATCATATTTACCGGTGAGCTACAGGTGAAGCCTGAGCTTCCGTTTTATACCGTAAAGGTGGTTTACCGTGGCAGTAGCAGCCCACATGTATTTATCCTTGACCCGCTGCCTGTCAACGGAGCGCCGCATATTTACAACAATACAGGCTCGCTTTGTCTTTATCACCCAAAAAACTACACCTGGAACGAAACCCGCCTGGTAGCTGGCGATATCATGGGCTGGACCGCTGGTTGGATTTATTTTTATGAATACTGGCTGCAAAATAACCACGAATGGATAGGCCCCGAAGTGCCGCATGGCCCGATGCCGCAATAAATGTTTACCTTTAAATAACAGGAATGAAAAACGATATACTTACCCGGCAAAACAAACAGGAAGAACTGGAGCGCCTCGCCGCCCAGCGGGAGCTTTACAGTGCTGCCAAACGTATCTTTGCAGTACAGGCAATCGCCACTGTGGTGGTGCCTGTAATAATGGCCTGTTTCGCCATCGCATTCGAAACCTGGGCACCTTATATCGCCTGGTATGGTGTGGCTATATTTGCTGTTGACTTATTGGCGATCGATCCGCAGATCAAAAAACTAAAAATAAAAGCCGCCAAGATACAGGAGCTATTTGATTGCAGTGTACTCCAACTGAGCTACTCCGAATTAAAAACCGTCAAAGAAATTACTGTAGAAGACGTATTACGATACTATAAAGCCCATCAAAAAATAGCGATCAATATTGAAAAAATAAAAGACTGGTACCCGGAAGCTATCGGGCGGGTCGGCTTGCCGGTCGCCAGGATCATCTGCCAGCGTTCCAGTTGCTGGTGGGATAAAAAACTTCGGGAAGAATATTGCCAGCGCATTAAGTACATTATTATTTTTATTGTCATCGGTATCATCAGCGGTTGCTTGTTCGCTAAAACGGGTACCGTACAATTAATACTTATTTTCAGCGCATTGGTACCTTTTTTCCAGTTCGCCATTAAACAATATAATGATAATGTGGATATGAACTGCCGCCTGGAGCAGCTTGCCAACTATATTGAGCAAGTATGGAGGGACATCATCAAAGGCACGGTAAATGATCCTGAAATTAAAAATGAATCGCGCCGCATACAAGACGGCATCTATGATAACCGTACATTACCACCGCTGATTTTTGATTTTTTTTATAAGAAATCCCGTAACGGTAACGAGCTGACCATGAACCAGGCCGCCCAAAAATATGTCGACCAATACAATGATACCATAGCCACCCGCAGTTAACGCGCCGGAAATTCATAGCTAAAGAATTTTTGCCACCAATCAAAAGCCAGGTCAGGCCTGGCAATTCGGCAAGTGCAGGCGTTGACAGCCCGCCCATAACCAGTTGCCAATTTAGAAAGCGCATTACGCCTCCTGGCCTCTGTTTTACACGGCCAAACATAACCTGAAAATCCCATAGGGTCCTGCAACCGTGGTAACTGATTATCATACAATAATTTCAAGATATTCTTAATATCAAGATCATATACGATAGATGTGCGGCCTTCAGCATATTTGGTTACCCTTAATTCTAAATAGAAAGAAGTGACCGGTACATTATTGTAAAACTTCCAGGCCTTCATCAACCGAATCAGAGGCTTCAGTTTACCATGCAAACGCTTATCCTGTTTTGCCACGTAAGCATTATGCGCAGATGGACAGGAAACCATCCAGCCACCTTCATAATCCGGTATAAAATAACTCCGCCTTTTTCCGTCGGGGGTGTCTATTAACTGATGATAACACGCAGGCGTGATCTCTAATATCTCGGAAGCATGTACACCAAATGATATCCTGACCGCAGGCGTTTTAACTTCGATCAGAGTTTGTGTAAATGTACCCTGGAGCGTTTCTTTTATATATCGCAATGTCGTGGACGAATTATCATAAAAAGCGTCTTCGGGACAGATCGCAAAATAATCGGTGTCGCTGTAATGCCGCACGCCGGTGCCATTACCAAACGACCCCGTTTCGAAAAGATTAGTCTTGGCCCAGTTGTTCACAAGGCAACGCGATACTGAACTTTTATGAGAAACTGATTTCAAATGCTCATTGTTAGTAGGTTGTAATTTAATGAGCAGCTGATCAAACCCTTGCGCAATTGTTTTGGCCATCGTAATCACTTAGTAAGTGCAAGTTAAACGAATTCGGCTCGTATAAAAACTTGATCTATATAAAATATATACTATATGGTAATCGTAGCTGATATTAATTGGCGATAAATGAACATTCAACAATAGATAACTATTTATTATCGCTATGATATCATGAATAGCTATCTACGTTGTTATGTATGGCATGCAAGAGGTCATCGGTTCGCCTCCGATATTCTACACTTGATAATCAGGCTTTTAGAGTAAATTCTGAAAGCCTGATTTATTTTAGTCCAACATTAGTCCAACACTTTCCTTGATTTTTATTGTGTTTTCTTTACCGCCAACTGCATGAAAACCTCAAACTCTCAGATATTTTAGCCCAAACTTCTTATTTGAGATGATTTCATTGGTATAAGATATTAGACGTAAATCCTTTTCTTAGTTAAAAGCTTAGTATTGACTATATGCCTTTTGATGTGCTTTTTTAATGTCATCTACCAATGATTCGGGCTTTAAAACTTTCACATTTTCTTCGAAGGACAACAATTCCATAACAAAGTCATGCGTAATGTGCATTTTAAGGCTTACCTGAAACTCCTCCGTATTTTTTACAATGTTTTGCGACTCGTGCAACGGCAAAGCCTCTATGTATTTACCCTGATGGGGATCGAATGATAAGAGTATTTCTTTTGGTTTTTGCCATTCAGACTTATAATACCGAATGAATCCTTATAATTATCTTCGGGATTGTAGTTATCAGGGTATTTGAATTTTGCATTTGTGATTTCCAGTATGGATAAGCGATCAAGAGCGAAACTTTTGATCTGTTCATCCTTGTTATCCTTTGCCAGTATGTATCAACGGTTTTTAAATTCTTTTAAAGCATAAGGGGGAACAAGTCTCTTCGCGGGTTTATCATCCCAAAACTTTTGATACGTAAACCTGATTTTCTAAATGATTTTTTATAGCATGTCCCAGTCCAGTCAAATTTCATCCGTTATAAAAAAATGGAGTGATAAAACTTTGATTACTAAAGCCAGCGATATTTATCTTGATTTAAAAACGAAAGATGATGGTTTTATCGCAATGTATAAAGCTGTTATCGCAAATCCTAAGCAAGCAAAAAAAGACACTGTCAATTTGAGGCAAAAAATCAACGATGTATTGACCGAACAAAATAAGCTTATTTCGTTATACAAGGAGAATTATCAAAAACAGGGTTTCGGTGCTTCTTTTACGCCACCAACTTGGTTGAGCATTATAGGAACTATTGCAGGGACTTTATACGAAGAAATTCAAAAGGCATCGAAGGCAAAAAAGGAAGAAATGAAAGCTCAAGTTGATGCTGCTGTCTTAAAGTCTTGGTAACGTTTTAATCGCATTTCAAATCAACTATTTACTAAAAGTTAAAAGAGACTGTGTTTATTAAGATTAAACCTTTAGAACGCGGATTCGGCAGGGCTCCCGATTAACTATTTTTTGATTAAAGCCGATTATCTTCCACATTTGAATTGAAAAGCACATAGTAATTCGAAACAACATTTTCTAAATAGTCTATAGTCGGTTGAATGGGGTCCGAATTAAGCGACCGAAACTGCTGGCTTTTTTAAAGCTGTATATCCGTTTAACATAAAATGATGAAATAGATTATCTTTTTCTGTGAAATAATCTCCATTGTGCAGGAATTCAATTTTGCCGTTGTCAAAAATGATTTTCACTGACACTTCTCTGTGACTTTCTGCAACACTATCTTTTGCGTTTTGCAGTAGTTCCCAAGCCCACCGCCCAAAATTGGTTTGCACAGTCATTTCCAAATCATGCAGTCGCTTTATTATTTTGTCTGCTATCGATCTGTTGCCATCCTCTTTACGGCCTTCTTCTATTGATTGGATCATTTTCTTGGTAGATAAAGTGAGATTCTAATGAACCAGCCCCACCTGATTGCAGTGCTTAACTTATATAGTAAAAATGCTAAAACATATCAGTTCGCTTTAGTTTGATATCTGTCTTAACATATAGAATATTTGATGGTAAGCATCAATATTGAAAACTCCCTGGTACATTCTATGCTAACTTTCGATTTCGTAATAAATTTTGTAAAATTTACGTCCATCCGGTTCAGTTCCCTGTTCGATTAACTTTCGATTACCCTTAATGTAGATATCGAAATTCCTATCCAATTTGAGGACGTTTTTAAACACCTTCGCTTGCTTTTTAACTGCTTGTTCCGAAATTTCGAAACGGTCCATTAGTTCAACCTCATTTTCAACACGATAATTGCTGTCAAACTTTCGAAATGATTCAATTACATCAGTATTGTTGAATACTTCTTTTTCAAACTCTTGTTTATCGAAGGCATCATGCGATTTGAAGTATTCTACTGAACGACTTAAAAAGCCAATTTGATCAGTTTTTGATATTTCAAAATCCTCAGGCAGTTGATTAGTTACAAACTTTTTTGCAATTGACAAGAACTCATTTGTTTGATGAAATTCGTTTCTTATTGGCTGAATACTAAAAAAATCATCTCGCCAATATTGTGCTTCGGAACTACGATTCGTTTGGTCAACAATTGCCGCAACGAAGCCCTTTACTAAATCAATATTGAAAATTATACATCCTTTATCGAGTTTATCAATATTGATTCCCTTTTCCGCATGCAAATCAAAACCTTCACCAGAAGGCGTTATTTTTAAAATGGTTTCTTTGGTTTCCGATTTTATGAATACAACTGCATCTGTAGTTACTCCCTCAACCTCACAGTCCCTAATATAAAGCATGCATAATTCGCCGCCCTTTATCTTTGGATGCGTGCTTTTGTCATATAAATATCTTGCGCAATTGTGGGATTGCTCAACGAACGATAAAGGGTTGTCAAAGATTTTCTTTACAAATTGGTAAACTGGATTTAAGTCCAGTGTCGGAACAAAATGAAAGTTAAATAATTCTTCATATTTGAAGTTGCTGGAAATCAGTTGAATAAGTTCTTGTTCAATATCTCCATAATCTGTCAACGAATCTGCAAAACGTGTTCCCTCATCGTTTACCTTATTACCAACTTTATGAATTACTAATTTACTTATCGATCCTAACTTTATTTTTTGCATTATTTTTCTTTGTAAATATCTTTTGGAATCAGTCCATTGCCATTTATAAACCTATCTACTGTATGGAAATAATTGAGCTTTTCGCCACTTGTCCAGTAGGTTTCAGGCGCATGTTCGACCATAAAAATTTGAAATGAATTCTTTTTTTCTTCTACTATGTTTTGAACAAATGAATTGATTAGAGAGAATGCGTCCATGAGTTTTGTCTTATCTTCATTCCCTATATTGTCAGCATCCGCATAATAGGGTATACTTGGTTGATCAATGAAAAGAAATTGAGGGACGTGAGGTTGTTCTACCTTAATCATATGTTCGTGCAAACCGAGATAAAAACAAAGATGCATCATCATATAATTTGATTTACTTCCAACATTTTCAAGAGGAAACATTTGACCTTCCGGTAAAAGCTGCAGAACCATATCTGTACTATTAAAAATTGTTTTTGCGTTGCCGTAAGATGGTAGTGAACGCAGCCTGTCATAATTGCGCTGAATGCTTGCATTAAGCTGTTCCTTCATACTGGCTTTTATTTCACGATTATCCTCCGGTATCCTTTCCAATGTGCTTCTTTCAATATTAAGTTGATTTAATTTAATCGAATCTATCGGTTTGGGAGCCTCACGCTTTAAAAGCTGTTCATAGGCATTTTTTAGTTCTCCCAACCGCAAAAAACGTTGAGCTTCCGGTGGGATCTCCTTATTCATTGTATTAAGTTGCATAATCCGAGCATCAATCTCTTTTAACTCAGATTGAAGGGCTTTGGTGTCTCCAGTCACTTTCACTGGTTCTTCTACGCGCTTTGAGAGGTTATCTCTTATCTGCCTAAGCGATGCTTCTAGAGAATCTACAAATATTTTTGTCTCATAAGATTCAACTAGTTGTTCTGCTAAGTTTTCGTTAAGATGTACTATAGGTTGCAAACTATCAGCACATTTATTTAAGGTACGTTTGTAATGTTCAAATTCGTTTTTATAGCGGCTCAGTGCATTTAGCTGTGCTTTTACAGATACTTTTTGTATGTTAAGCCTATCTATTTCTGCAAAGGCCGCGCTATTATCTACAATTTTTTTGCTTTCGGCAACAACTGAATTTAAAATTTTAAGCATATCTTCTATGGATTCAGGTTGCTCCTCAAATGAGACAAAACCAAATTCTTTGGATCTTGCTAATAGTAACCTTGTTTGCGCATTAAACTCTTGTTGTGACTTGTAATTGTCTTTTTCGCTTTTCTCAATCTTTCTAATTTCAGCGCTTATCTGGGTTAATCTTTCTTTTGCTTTGATGTTATCCATATCATTTACTCCGATAACCAAGTCGAAAATATGCGATAACGCATTTTCATATTCATCCTTTCCGTAAAAGGTAGTATCAAAATAAGTTCTAGACGTACCAATAATATCTTCAGTTAATGCATTGAACAATAAAAAATAGCGATAAGACAAATTAAAGCTTGTGCGGCCTTGGGACTTGCCATGTGGAAACCTTAAAGCGTCCGAGACGCCAAATTCCAGATCGAGTATTGACTTGGCCTCGGCGACATCTATGTTTGCAACTACTGCCTCTGGAAAGTATCCTTCTGCAAAATAAATATCTGAAGATGGTGTTCTTAACGTGGGCGATTTTCGCACTATGGAAATCTGTTTATCACCAATTGTAAAATTTACGCCAAACCAGTGCACAGTTTCAATAATACTATTGGCGATGTTGATGTTACCAGATAGCAGACAATAATCTATAATACTCCAAAAACTTGTTTTTCCAGTAGTTGCTCCGCCGGTAATTACATTGACTTTGTTAGGTAAAAAATGATAGCTTTTAGGGAAAGCATCTTCATCTTTAAACCATAGCTTGATTTCATGTAAAATAAATTTCATAACTGGATTTTTAAAGTTTGATATAGTTGTACGGTACTTAGATTTGCTACCAATGTTAAGAAATTTGGTATGGCTTGCTGAATAGAATTAAATCTATTTCCAAAGTCAGCCTCGCTAAGATCTAATGTTGAATTATCTATAATGTGGTTTCCAATCGTTATCTGACGACTTTTACTAAGTAACAACAATGAGTTTATAGAAACAGGAAGTAATGCAAGATAACGCTTATTGAACGATGTAAATAACCTTCTCTCTTCGCTAATCAACTCGCGCAATCCACCAATAGATGGAGAGTAGTTTTTGAGGTAAGTTACTGTCTTATCATCAAGCAAGAATGGTAATATTAAACATGACCTCGCTATGTCCATAGATCCCACCTTTTTTAACACGGAAAGAAAAACGCAGCTAGAAATAGCCTCATTATTATAAGTGTAGTAAATTTCCTTCATTGCCGCTGATATTTATTTTGCCAGTTCAAATGCCACCCAAGTTCTAATTTATCCGATAGGGTGTAATAATGTCCATTACTGAAATCAATACCCAGTTTTCCCTCGAGTATATCAAGATCTTGTTCTCGTAAATAATCTATTATTTCCAAAGCTGCCAGTCGAATATCCGCTTCAAGTTGATCCAGCGGAGTTCCATCCGCAAGTTGCCTATTAATGTTGCGATATTTAGCGGAAAACTTATTTTTCCAGATTATGATTGCATTTTCATCGCACTTTTTACTTTCCTCAGGAAATAATAAGTTTTCATCGACCCAGTAAGTGAAGTGATTTATAACCTTCAACATTTGTTCGGTATAAGCCATTACTTGCTTTGAACCTGGTGAAATTTCGCCAATGTCGATTAATTGCCTGATAAAGGCTTGAGATTCCAAGTCTTCTGGGAGCAAGATTGGGAATTCCCTTCTCGGCAATGGTCTTTCTGCATAAGCAATCTGAAAACAACGACCAAAACGTGTATTAAAATCGTCAAAAGATATTTCGAATTTATTCCTGTCCTTAATATCCAGATACTTTGCGGTCTGCATATTGCTATATAGACTATCAAAAATACTGTCAGCGATTGCTTTTGTTCTCGCGGTTTTCATAAGCCTATTTTTTATTTTGGAAATCAAATCATCGACTCCTGTTTCGATTGTTATATTTGACATAAAGACTTTCAAGTATTTAGCTTTAAGACCAGCTATGTGCTTTAAGTAAACTTGAAGTGTCTTGTCAGTTGTCTTTTTCCAAAGTTCTTTTAACTTATCTGTAACGTGAGTGAGGTTTCCATCCACCTTATAAGCAGATAGAGCATTGATGAATTCATTAGAATTCTCATTTTTGTTAGTAAATAATAAAAATGAATTAATTTCTAAGAACGCTTTCGGATCGTTTTCAGCCTCAATCATACTTACCCAATTGCTAATCGTCTTCCATAAATCGGAGTCTAACGATGTCAAATTCTGTGTTTCACCTGCATTATTAGTCTGAATTGAATGCTTACCCTGATATAGGATTATGGAACCATCGTTCTTTTGAATGTGAACATCTTCTTTAACTTCGAAGCCTATAGTGTCTCCATGAGAAAGATCAAGCGCGAGATACATGAAAAAGTAAAACTGGTAATCATAGCCTATTGCATTGGCACCGGCAGTGTGTTGTTGCTGAACAGAAATATTACTGGTCATGTGAGATAATCAATTCAAGATTTAGATTAATATGATTAACAAATATATTATAAAACCCTTGTCTATCATTATCAACCTCCTCCAATCGAAATAATATTTACCGGTTAGAAGATCTTTACCTCATTATTGGGTTATTAAAGACGCCAATAGCGGTAAATTTTGTTAAAAGCATTTTAAAACTCACCTTACATACTATAATATATCTAACTTGAGCTTAACCTTAAATTAAATCGCTTTTGATAACAATTAATTATTTCAAACTCCAAGTTTTTTGATAATATAATTGGGAATTATGCCCAGTTGAGACAATTTAGTATAGTCAGTCTATCTAAGAATTCCGACTAAATCGGAATTTAACCACAATGCTAAAATGCTATCAGTTTTAAATCTTCCAAGAAATAGTTCGAGAATTGCCCAGTAAGGGCTACTTTTAAGAATAATGCAATTTTGGCAATTTTACCCGAAAAACAGTTCGATTTCGACTGAAGGTATACCGAAATCAGATTGCAAACAACTCATTTTCAGACACATGTATAAATCGCCAATTTATACATAGTTGAAGTTTTATAATTATCGGATTTTATAAGGTTCAAATCGGTCATTATGCCAATTAGCGTCTTGGTTAGATTCATAGTGCGAAAATTGCCCGTTAGGGTTCAAATCCGTTGTCGCTCAATAAACGCACTTGGCTCACGCCTGTAAATGAGTGTTACGGCCAATCCAAATTGCTTTATTTCAGAACGGTTATTATGCAGGACCGCGAAAGCCTGTCTATCAACCGGCAGGACAACTCCATTTCACGCTCCAAACAATTGGAATCAGCTATCCCGCCATCATGTATCTCCACATTCAGTTCTGGTGAATTCGTCGGTATGGTTTCCGACACCCCCGACCAACCCATCGATCTCAATGTTTTCCATGCCCACATCATCAACGATACGACTGCGCTCAATAGCGAAGACAAAGCTATCAGCCTAACCCGAATGTCTACCCGGTAGCGCCGGAAACCATCCAACACAGCTATGAACAAATCAAACAAGACATCCAGGACCTGCCCACCTCCGAAATGCAGTCCATGCTCAGCGACCCGCCCGCATGCACTTGATCATCAACAAACCAAAATAATCATCATCGATTGGTTTAAATCTTAAAGGGCAATATGGAAAGAAAAGATTCTTTGATGTCTAACTCTCTTTGTAATTAATTTGGTTTTGCTTACCTTTTAATCACCAAAACTTTAGCCATGTCAACATTCAAAAATCTCTTATTTTTTATCCTTCTGCCTTTCACAGTGAATGCGCAGCACCTTAAAGAGCCACTGTTGGGCATGTCAAATACTATTCTTATTTGGGCACTTATTTCAACATGTACGTAGGCAACAGAGTTCCATTTACCGACATAGAAACTCCAGGAGCTAACAATACAGTTTTAAAAGGTAAATTTTTAATTGATTTTGGTACAGATACAACAGTCATTGACTTGCGGGGCTTCCCCCGCGATACCGTCACCTTGTCAAGTAATAACCAATATTCATTGACCATGGTCAACGGCCCCTTCAAATGTTTACTGTTTCCACAATACTTCAATGTTCAACCTTGCGGAAATATCGCCGCAAACGGCATAAGGGAAGCTGGTATCATTGAACAGATGCGTTATCACAACTTATCGTCACACTAGATTACAAAAATTCACGGTTTATACGATTTGGGATACCACTTACTTGGGCAAGCCAGACACCTTAAGTAAACACGGATTTGTTAGCGGTTTCTACGACCGGATATTACAAAAACCACTTGTCTTCCGTACCAAATCATAACAATGATCCGACTATTCCAATTACCATTGGAAATGAAATCGATTCCGCGCGTGCAGTTGCCTGGATGGACACCGGCTATGATGACCGCTGTACGCTCGACCATACCGATGGGGGTACTTATTATACGCATATCGTTAATATCAATAAAGCCTATTTAGCACATTTGCAAACTAAAGGCATTGATATTGTCGTGAATAAGCAGAGCTATTATACCTTGGAAAGGAACGCTATTTTCTACAAGTCGGAGAGGTGATGTCCCAAACTGCTACCAGGCTTTTATGCACCTTGTAAATGATTGAAATTCAGCACAAATAGAGATATAAGTGTAGCTCAGGTGGGAATAATGATCCAAAGGAAACGAGGCAGGTTTTATAGGGTACCGGAATCACTGAACGTTTTTCGTTCAAAGAGTTTTGTGAGAAGATCAGGCCAATCCCCTTAAAATAGACGGGATATTAGACGAACCCGGAGTAATAACTCGTTTCCATTACTATTAAGTTAG
>JANXTT010000161.1 GCA_025352225.1 Mucilaginibacter sp.
AAGGGGAATTAGCTAAGAGTCAGATTGTTTTTGTAATTAATGAAATGATATTCAATGCAACAGCAACTGATAAGTCTTAACCCTGATTTGAAGCAACTCAGGGATGAGGGGTATGAAATTGAAATAATTGGTGGATACGTATGTATCCACCACATACCTTATGTAAATAGCAAGAAGGAAGTGAAATATGGTAAACTGATCACGGATATTACCTTAATTACACCAACTCTTGCAGATAAGCCGAAAGACCACACGGCTTTTTTTGTAGGTGAACAGCCTTGCCATCTAACGGGTGAATCGATGTCCGAAATAATTAATCTTGCGATACAGAATAAACCCTTGACAGAAAAAATCATCGGGAACTTTTACCTGTCAAGCAAGCCCAAAAGTGGCAATTACGCTAACTTTTATGATAAGTTCTCGCGTTACATCTCGTTGATCTCCGTAGCGGCCAGGGCAATTGAGCCGACAGCTACAGCGCGTACTTACAAACCGATGAGCGATGATGAGGAGAATAGTGTCTTTCAGTATTATGATACCAACTCAAGCCGGGCAAACATCATGCAGTTAAACGCTAAGTTTAAAACACAAAAGATCGGGATTATAGGCCTCGGTGGCACCGGTTCGTACATTCTGGATTTTATGGCGAAGACCTGTGTGGCAGAGATACATCCGTTTGATGGCGATGACCTAAAGGTGCATAATGCTTTTCGAATGCCGGGCGCGGCATCGGCAGATGATTTGCAGGCCAGAATGAAAAAAGTCGATTATTTCGAAGCTTTATATTCAAAAATGCACAAGGGAATTAAGCCGCACGCCGTTTACATTACGGAGGAGAATAAACACCTGCTCATAGGCTTGTCGTTTGTATTCATTTGCGTTGACAAAAATAGTGTGAGAAATGCGATCATTCAAATCCTGCTGGCGATGAATATTCCGTTTATTGATGTGGGCATGGGTGTAAGGGTGATCGGTGATAAATTGACAGGTATGACAAGGACGACTGTAGGAACACCTGAAAAAAATGAACATTTAGCCAACAGAATCTCAACCGAAGATACGGACGATAACGATTACACGACCAATGTGCAAATTGCAGAATTAAACGCATTTAATGCCATTTCAGCAGTGATCAAGTGGAAGAAAATGGTTGGGTTTTACCAGGATTTGCGCCATGAATACCATTCAACTTATTCTTTAAATGTAGGAGAGATCATCAATGAAGAAACTAAGGCATGAGTTTGTGCAGTATATGCCTGAACAACCGGAGGAAGGTGTTATTTATATCTCCATGAAATACCGACTGGCCGTACACAAATGTGTGTGCGGCTGCGGTAATAAAGTGATCACGCCTTTTTCTCCTACGGATTGGGAATTGCGCTTTTATGGCGATAGCATATCATTAAAGCCCTCTATCGGAAATTGGAATTTCGACTGCCAATCACATTACTGGATAGTAAAAAATCAGATCAGATTTGCAAGGCGCTGGAGTGAACAGCAAATCAATGATGGTAGAAAACGGGACAAAAAACGCAAGGGCAATTTTTACGCCGATGATACAGCAATCAAACCAGTGGAGGTGATTGTAACACAGCCTGTTGTTAAATCCGGATGGAAGTTGAAAAGGCTGAAATCATTTTTTAGCTTTTTATCATAAAGTAATTAAAAATACGGAAAGGAGGTATATAAGATGAGCAAAATAACAGTGAAAGTAAATAAAAGTGCCGTTACCGGTAAATTTGTTTCTAATCAACAGGTCAAAAGTAGTCCTAAAACGACCTACGTGCAAACCGTTAAGAAATCCAGGTAATTGAATTATTAACAATTCTTAAATAGCTATAGCGCCATGCTATGGCTATTTTTATATATTATAAAATAGGTGGTGTAATTCCACAAACTTAAACTAATCTGATGGCAAAACATGATGGGACAGGAAATGACTGGCAGAAATTTTTTGAAAGCCTTTACGATAAGATGGATGTGCATTGGTGGCAGTATCCGCTTCTGTTAATACGTTAGTCAGGCTTTTGTTTTTTACAAAAGTAATCATGATGCCGTAGTTCTCCCGCCAGGTTAGGTAGCCTAATAACTGATCAATAGTTTCTCCGTATAATTTCTGCCCGCCCCATATTTTGCATTCGCACACCAGGATATTCCCTTTGGCAATATTTAGATAAATATGAGATTTGCCTTTGGCGTTAAACGTCTCACCTGTTGCTTTACCTTGAAAGACGGTGTTCAGTCCGACCAGTAAGATATTACGAAAATCATTTTCACCGCTATTCTCAAACGATGCGGGCGTTTTCTCAAACTGGCTTCCCTGGTTGTCGAGGATGTGTATAATGGCCAGTACATCCTCTCTTTTTATGCTATAATTTTCGGGCTGGGTGGGGTTCGGTTTTACTTTCTGCACGAGGGGTTGCGTATCCAATTGAATACGTTTAACAACGTCGTCGTCTTTCTTTTTTATCGGGATGCCTATTTGTTTAAACAGCGAATTATATTTTTCTTTATCGGCCGTTAGCTTGGTTTTTCGGCCCTCTATTAACCCCTTGATTTTCTGCAATAACATCGCATTTTCAGTTGTAACTTCAGTTTCAATGATATGGATGTGATTGTAAACATATTGCTTTAACCTTTGCACCTCGTTAATAACCCAAGTGTCGTCCCGGTTAAAGGCATATCCTTTTACGTCGATAGTAAACTCAGCGGTATTTCGTTTCCAATTTACTGCTTTTGTACTTCCACCCAATGAAAACGTTGATGGCCGCATATTTAACAAAGCAGAAAGATG
>JANXTT010000020.1 GCA_025352225.1 Mucilaginibacter sp.
CTAAAACTATCGTTGGGCTGACGGTAAGAATATTAACTAAATTTACTGCCATAACCTGTTTGCAATTCATCAATACCAACAATAACAAACCGCTAAATCATCTTAAATATGCTTTGGCTTTTTAATCGCACAACACGTTAACATTATCATTTTGTATCGAACTATGCGGTACGCGCTTGTCAATCAAAATTAAAAAATCTACACTGCAATACACACATCTTATACAAAATCGCTATTTTGCACCAGATGCAGTTTAGTACCATTATTGGGCAAAAAGAGGTTAAGCAGCGGCTTATCAATACGGTTAAAGATAACCGGGTTAGCCACGCGCAATTGTTTTTGGGCCCCGAAGGCTGTGGCGGCTTAGCCCTTGCGGTTGCTTATGCGCAATATATATCCTGTTTAGAAAGGGATGAGTATGATTCGTGCGGCAAATGCGCTTCATGCCGTAAATATCAAAAACTTGTACATCCTGATCTTCATTTTTCTTACCCGTTTTTTGGCGTGGCAAAAGAAACCGCTCTGGATTTTATTGAAGAATGGCGAAGGGCCTTTTTGGAAAACCCCTATTTAAACCTTGACATTTGGCGCAGTTACCTGGACGCCGGCAACAAGCAAGCCAATATAAACATTGCCGAATGCCACCAGATTATAAAAAAGTTCAGTTTTAAACCTTTTGAGTCCGAATATAAAATATTGATTCTCTGGCTGCCTGAATATTTAGATAAACAAGGCAACGCGCTGCTTAAAATTATAGAAGAGCCCCAGCCAAATACCCTTTTTTTATTGGTTGCGCAAAATCAAGATCAAATACTGAATACCATTTTATCGCGCACTCAACTGGTAAAAATACCAGCTTTGCAGGCTAGCGAGATTAAAGATTTTTTGATAAATGAACACCATCAAACGGAGCATAAAGCCGACGAGATCACCTTTTTAAGTAATGGTAACTTAACTGAGGCCTTAGCGATGCTTAGCGACGAGGAAAATAACTACCACGAACAATTTATTACGTGGCTGCGCATGTGCTTCACAAACAAAGGTGCCGACATTGCCGACTTTGTAGAAGTGATTGCCAAACTTGGCCGCGAAAACCAAAAAAATTTTATCAGGTATGGTATCAGTTTTTTGCGCGAGTGCTGTATGGTATTAGCGGGGGCGGGTAGCCTGGTGCATTTACCCGCAAAAGAATTAGATACCGCGCAAAAAATGACAAAAGTAATGAGCCTGCCAATGGCCGGGGCAATTAGCGCGCTGTTAGAAAAAGCACATTATCATGTAGAACGAAATGGTAACCCCAAAATTTTATTTTTAGATGTATCTTTACAGATTGTTAAGATACTAAATTTTAAAACGTCCCCGCAAGGGGCTCAATATATGTCAAACTAACTATGGGATGTGGAAGTTGTTCAACAGGCGGATGCGCGCCTGCAGGCTGCAAAAGTAATGGCTCGTGCCTTACTAACGGTTGCAGCAAATTAGATGTTTACGATTGGCTCTCCAACATGGATATGCCATCTAATTATAAACCTTTCCCGATCATTGAAGTAAAATTCAAAGGCTCGCGGAAGGAATTTTTTATCAATATAGATAATCTTTACCTGGACGCGGGTGAATTAGTTGCCGTTGAAACTACTACCGGTGGTTTTGACGTCGGCCATGTATCCATAACAGGGGAACTTGTGCGTATGCAGATGGTTAAACGCCATGTTAACGAAGGCGATGTAAGCAAAAAAATATATCGCAAAGCTACTACCGCTGACGTTGATAAATGGAAAGCTGCTAAGGACATGGAGTGGACAACCATGCACAAAGCCCGTACCTTGGCTATTGAATTGGGACTATCGATGAAAATTAGCGATGTTGATTATCAAGGCGACAAAACCAAAGCTACTTTTTATTATACAGCCGAAGGCCGGGTTGATTTTAGAGAACTTATTAAACGGATGGCCGAAAGTTTTAGGATACGTATTGAAATGCGTCAGATAGGTATGCGCCAGGAAGCCAGCAGGCTTGGTGGCATAGGGTCGTGCGGGCGCGAACTTTGCTGCTCAACCTGGTTAACAGATTTCAAAACAGTGTCTACATCGGCTGCAAGATATCAAAATCTTTCACTAAATACTTTAAAACTTGCTGGTCAATGCGGTAAATTAAAATGCTGTTTGAACTATGAGTTAGATACTTATATGGATGCGCTTAAACACATTCCGGATAATGTAAACTACCTTAAAACCGAGAAAGGTGACGCCAGGCTTCAAAAAACCGATATATTTAAAAAGTTGATGTGGTTTAGCTACCCTAAAGATGATAACTGGGTTCCGGTTGAGATTGATCGTGTAAAAGAAATTCAAAAATTAAACAAAGACGGCGTAATACCTGCCGATTTGGGCGAATTACTTGAAGCAGAATCATTAATTAAAGCGCCTGATTATGAGAACGTAGTTGGACAAGATAGCTTAACCAGGCTAGATGATAGACAACGCGATAGGAACAAAAACAAAAACCGTAATAAAAAACGCCCGTTACAGCAAGAAGGAAAATCGGCTAATCAACAACCCCGGCCCAATAATCAACCGCAGCCTGATGTAAAATTAGCCGCTCAGCAAGTACGTCATGAAAAACCACGACAAACGCCCCTCATTATAAAAACAAATCCCGATAACGCTCAGGCACCTAATAGTGCAGAAAGTATTAAAGGTGATGGTATAGCCGCTAACAAACGGAATAACCGTCGTAAAAGGCCAAATACTGACCCAAGCCGTAACCCGCCTAAAGGAAACGAATAATGAAAAAGGCCCTTAAAAGCTTTATCTTGATCTGTTTAACAGCTACTGCATTAATGTTGAGCAGCTGTATTTTTAATGATAAAAACACGGTGGTTGATAACAATACAGAGATTATCAATCAAAATTGGGCGTATGTAAATAAGATAAAAACCGATATAAATATTAATGACACGATATCGTTATACAATATTTATATAAATTTAAGGGTTACTACTGACTATAAATATTCGAATTTATTTTTGCTTATACACCAAACAGGGGCCGATAATAACTCTATAAAGCAACGTAAAGAGATTACTTTGGCCAACCGGGACGGGGAGTGGCTTGGACAAGGTTCCGGTAATTTTTATACCTATCAGGAACCATTTAAGGCTAATTACAAATTTACTAAAAAAGGCCTTTACCACTTCATTATAGAGCAAAACATGCGTGATAATCCGTTACGTGAGGTAAGTGATGTTGGCCTAAGAATAGAGAAAGTACAATAATAATATTTTTAGTTTTAGTAAAACTAATATCTTTGCTTTACTAAAAATATTATCAATGGAACTTATTCTTTTTGCAGGGTTAATAGTTATCCTAATTGTTGCTTTTACGCTTATTTTAAAAAAACAAATTTCAAATAATGTATCAATAAAAGAGCTTGGACTTTTGAAAATTGAAAATGAAGAGCTCAAAATTAAATTGGCCATAACTGGCGAACGGGAGCAAAATATATCAACCGACAGATATAATATAAATCAAACACTCCATAATGAACGCTTACGTATGGAAGCGGCTTTAGCCTCGTTAAATAAAGAATTACTAAACGAACAAACTTTACGTACCAGATCCGAAGAGGCATTAAAGGCACAGCGGGAGCGTCAGGCCGAGCAGGATATTTATTTAAAGGATATTCAGCAAAAATTTAAGGCAGAGTTTGAAAACCTGGCCAATAAAATGCTCGACGAAAAATCACAGAAGTTTACAGAACAAAATCGTACCAATCTTGACGTAATACTTAACCCTTTTAAAGAAAAATTGAGTGCTTTTGAAGAAAAAGTTGATAAAGTTTATAAAATAGAAGCTGATGAGCGCAATATTTTAAAAGGTGTTATTAGCCAATTGATGGAATTGAATAAACAAATAAGTGATGAAGCGCATAATTTGACTAAGGCCCTCAAAGGAGATAGTAAAAAACAAGGTAACTGGGGCGAAGTAATTTTGGAACGGGTATTAGAGCGTTCGGGTTTAGTGAGAGACCAGGAATACCGCGTACAAGCCAATATGCAAACTGTGGATGGGAGTAGGCAACAGCCTGATGTTATTATTGATTTACCTGATAATAAACACTTGGTAATAGATTCAAAAGTATCATTAGTAGCTTATGAACGTCTTGTAAATTGCGAAACGGAAGATGACCGCAAACTATTTGCAAAGGCACATATAGAATCATTACGCAACCATATCGGCTCATTGTCGGCTAAAAGATATCATGACCTTTACCAAATAACTTCTCCCGATTTTGTTTTACTTTTTGTGCCTATTGAATCATCATTCAGTATTGCTGTTCAGCTAGACGGCGAGCTTTTTAATTATGCCTGGGACAAACATGTAGTAATTGTTAGCCCGTCAACCTTATTAGCAACGCTGCGCACTATTAGCAGTATATGGAAACAAGAGCGTCAAAACCGCAACGTGCTTGAAATAGCTCGCCTAAGCGGTGAAATGTATGATAAGTTTTATGGTTTTATTGCCGACATTGAAGGCATAGGGAAAAATATAAAACTTACCCAGGATAACTATGATAAAGCTTTAAATAAACTATCCATAGGGCGGGGCAATTTAATTACTACAGCTGATAAAATTAAAAAATTAGGTGCTAAGGCCGATAAACAGATTGATCAGAAATATTTACATAAAGCAGACGATTAATGTAAATTAGTTAAGAGAAATTATTTATTTAAAGGCATTCCAACCTTGTGCTTTTAATTCATGAACATTACCCGATTTAGACACCAGATTACAGCCTGCAGCTTGTTCAGTTATGTGTCCAATAATACTTACATCAGCATTAAATTTTATAAGGTCGTAATCAGTTTGTTTAATAGTAAAAAGTAATTCATAATCTTCACCACCACTTAGAGCACAAATAGTTGGATCCATATTAAATTCTCGTGCAGTGTCATATGTCATTGTATCAATAGGTATTTTTTCTTCGTATATATTACAACCTTTGTTACTTTGCTTACATATATGCAATATTTCGGAAGCCAGCCCATCAGAAATATCAATCATTGCGGTAGGTACTATCTTAATTTCCTTTAATAGCTCTATGATATCTTTACGTGCCTCTGGTTTTAATTGGCGCTCTATAATATAATCCTTTCCTTCCAAATCTGGTTGAATATTAGGATTTTCTAAATAAACAAGTTTCTCACGCTCTAATAATTGTAATCCTACATATGCCCCCCCTAAATCACCAGAAACACATATTAAATCGCCTTCCTGAGCAGTATTTCTGTATACAATATCTTTTTTATCTGCATACCCAATACTGGTTACACTTATAACCAAACCCTGTTTTGATGATGTTGTATCACCACCTATTAAATCAATTTTGTATTTTTCACAAGCCATCAGCATACCATCATATAACTCTTCAACAGCCTCTAATGGAAACTTGCTCGAAAAACCCAATGATACAGTAACCTGACTAGCAGTGCCATTCATAGCGTAAATATCACTCAGGTTTACCTGTATAGCTTTATAACCCAAATGTTTTAATGGTGTATAAGCCAAATCAAAGTGAATACCTTCCAGCAAAAGATCTGTTGATATAAGCACTTTTTTATTATCAAAATCCAAAACCGCTGCATCATCACCCACGCCTTTTATGGTAGTTTTATTACTCAGTATAATATTTTTAGTTAAATGATCTATTAAACCAAACTCACCTAAATGAGCTATTTCTGTTTTTTCCTTATTATCAAACATATTATCAATTTAAAGTCCTAAAGAAGCTGATATTTCAAGCATTCTTTCTATTGGTTTTACAGCTCTTAATATGATATCCATTGGTACTGTAATTTCAGGATATTCATTTTTCATACACAAGTATAATTTTTCCAGGGTATTTCTCTTCATGTGCGGGCAGTCATTACAGGCACAATTATTATTTGGTGGTGCGGGTATAAAGGTTTTATATGGGCTATCTTTCTGCATCTGATGTAATATTCCAGATTCTGTTGCTACTATAAATTCCTTCGCCGGGTTATTTGAACTATATTTCAACAAGCCTGTTGTGGATCCAATATAATCAGCCATTTCTAATATAATATCCTCACATTCAGGGTGCGCCAATAGTTTAGCCTCAGGATGTCGCTCTTTTAACCGGGTAATTTTTTCTCTCGAAAATATTTCATGTACCATGCAGGCACCATTCCATAAAACCAAGTCGCGGCCGGTTTTTTTAGCAACGTAAGCACCCAAGTTTTTATCAGGCCCAAATATTATTTTCTGCTCTTTAGGCAAACTATTAACTATCTGAACTGCATTGCTCGATGTACAAACTATATCGCTTAAAGCTTTTAATTCGGCAGTACAGTTAACGTAGGTAATAACCAAATGATCCGGATACTTTTCTTTAAACTTTTTAAATAAATGAGGCGGACAACTATCAGCTAATGAGCATCCTGCTTTCAAATCAGGTAATAAAACCTTTTTATTTGGAGATAATATTTTGGCAGTTTCCGCCATAAAATGCACCCCGGCAAAAACAATTATATCAGCATCTGTTTTTGCCGCTTGTTGCGATAAGCCTAAACTATCTCCAATATAATCGGCAACATCTTGTATATCAGGCTCCTGATAATAATGTGCCAGAATAACAGCATTTTTTTCCTTTTTCAACTTCTCAATCTCATCAAACAGATCAAGCGTTGGATCAATTATTTCTTCCACAAATCATTTACGGTTTATTTATTCAAAAGTACCCATTATCAACGTTACAATAAATTACAATTAGTTTTTAAATAAAATATACTATAGTTTATTAGTGTGTTAGTTTT
>JANXTT010000048.1 GCA_025352225.1 Mucilaginibacter sp.
CAAAACTTACAAAATATAAACCCGCTTTGTTTAGAAACTTATATTTTCGGCTCATAGCTTTATTATGAAGATAAAACTAAGTAAATTTTACGTAATTAGCACACGCCACAGGCGTGCGCCAGCGTTGGATGTTTTGGAATACTTATAACAAGCCGTTTTTAGACGAGGCCATTAGAAAAGGTAATTCGTTTAAGCTTATTGATATTCCCACTGTTAATATGATATATCCTCATGGAGATGTTAGTAAAGGGTTTAATTTCTATGGTAGAGAACTCGAATATTTAATGAAACATGGCTATGAAGTCAAGGGTGATATGATGGTGCCAAAAAGCAAATAAACAATGGATATAGTAACTAATTATCGTGCATTTAGGCAGGACATTGAAAGTAGTTTTAAAGATCTAATACAGGAATTCGACTTAAAGCTTATAGAACCATACGAAAGTTGCTACCTATTATTGGGGGCAAAATGTAATATTAGAATTGTTTATGACCGGGGAGATATTTCATGTCAATTTAAACAAATATCAGAACCTCGGGACAGTTCAGGCTATAGTGTTTGGGGGGTATATAAGTTTCTTTGGCCATTAAAGGAGGCTGCCGATAAGTCCGAAAAGACTTATGACGCTTACCTTCAATTGGTTGAAAATTCGAATATGGTTAAGAACCTAAAAAATGTTTTAAATGGCGATTTTTTCTGGTTAAAGGACTTTATAAAAAAGCAGGAGAGAGAGGATACAATATCTTCATTTGTTATTAGTAACCTTGATATAGATAACCCGATATCAAAAAAATTCTGGGGTGGGGATGTATCTTGGCAACAAGATATTGAGAAATATTTGCACGAAAATAATATAAACCTTTAGCCCATGCTGGCCCCCTTCCTGGCGCAAAGTATTTCCCATCCTGGCGCAAGTATGTCGGGCGGGCAAGCGGGATAGGTACTTGTGCCTTATCTGAGTTCGAAATACAAGATCAGAAAGCAGGACAAACTTTAGAACAGGCACAAGTAGCCTTTACACACATGCCAGCCCGACATACTTGCGCCAGTAAAGGAAAGTACTCATAATTAGGAATTTAAACAACAAAATGAAATGGAACTATCGCTTTTTGAACAGTTAATAACTCTATATATTATTACCTATCTTGAAAATTATAAAAGTGCGTATAAGCTAATGAAACCGCTTTCAAGGAAGTTTGGCATATTTGAATTTAGTCGAGTTACAGATAACTTAATTAAAAAAATATATTTAACTAAAATAGTAGAGGATCAAATGGACTATTATACAATAACACATGATGGAGAAGTGTTTTTAAAAGCTCATCTGAACGAACTTAGGCAAGAGTTAGAGGAGAAGTACCTGCCTAATGACCCGGAATATATTCAACTGTTGCTTTCTCGTTCAGAAGATTAAAAGCCCCAACGCTAGCGCACGCCTGTGGCGTGTGCTAAATATGCAATAAAAAAAAGCCAATGAAAACGATAACCCTACTCATATTATTAAGCGTTGCCTTTACGGCCGGAGCACAAACGGTAAAAAGGGACAGCACGAGTAAAACCCCTTGTAAGTGCTATTTGGCCAAAGACCCTAACCCACCGGCCAATCCGTATGCTTTTTCCGATAGTGTAAAATCTAAAAAGGTAGTTGTGAAACCGAAGAAAAAAGCGAGATAAATTAAAGTCTGGCGGCAAGCCACCCATCCTGGCGCAAGTATGTCGGGCGGGCAAGCGGGATAGGTACTTGTGCCTTATCTGGATGTTACAATTTGAGTTTATTGTTTATCTTTAAGCGTGAGTTCGAAATACAAGATCAGGAAGCAGGAGAAGACAAACAGAACAGGCACAAGTAGCCTTTACACACATGCCAACCCGACATACTTGCCAGGATGGGGAAAATTAATTTTCTTACAGCGAAGTCGTGGCACTTTTTGTACTTTCCTTTAATTTACCCCATATTCGCAAAATCGCTACTTTAATTTAATATTACTTAAATATCAAAAATGAAACCACTTCTTTTTATTTTACTAATTAGTATTTTAGGTTGTAACTCATCTAGTTCGCAATCTCAAACAAAGTTAGAACAACCTACAATGCAACAGCTAAACGTGACTGTTGCGGTAAATTACATTGATACTTTTTTTAAAAAATACAAACAAGAAGGTACTGCTAAGGCAATAGATTATATTTTTAGTTTTAATCCATCATTGGTGAATGTTAGTCAACTTACAGATTTAAAAAGCAAATTAGATTCTACACGTAACTTGCTTGGAAATTTTGATAGTCAAGAACTTATTACTCAAAAAAGTATTTCTAATAGTCTAGTTTTATTTAGTTATTTGGTAAAACATGAAAAACAACCTATACGGTTCACCTTTATATTTTATAAACCCAAAAACGATTGGACATTATATAAATTCAAATTTGATGACCAAGCAGATACAGAACTGGAAGAAGCAAGCAAAATTTACTTTATAAAGTAATAACAACTATACAAAATCATAAATACGCCTGCCAATACTAGTATTATATGTAATTTCTTATCAATGTCCTTAATTATAAATTGCTTATAATCCCCC
>JANXTT010000061.1 GCA_025352225.1 Mucilaginibacter sp.
CTCATGTAAAAATAACGACTCCATGCCTGAGGTAGTATTATATTTGGTAGCATCTAAAATAGGAATGTAAAAAATGCCCGGCCTGCTCCCATCGGGTGTGCCCTGGTTATACTCGGCACTTGCCGATGCCGCCCTAAAGGCCTCAGTTTGCCTGATCTCGAAAGGCGATTTTGGTACATGGGTAAATTCCCGTTTTAAATTAGGCTCCATAGTTTTATGGATCTTTTCAAAAGCATCCAGAACATCCTTGGGCGTTTTATAGGGGGTAAATTTAGGGTCAGTTTTCATATATTCAAAAAAGGCGGGTAGGTCACCTTTAAACCCAACAACAGTTTTAATGCTATCCATTTGTTTTCGTATACGCGCTACTTCTCTTAAACCCAACTGATAAATATCTTCAGGCTTTTTCTCGGTTGTTGTTTCCAGCCTCACATCGTAAGTGTACATATCGCTGCCGCCTGGTAACGCCGATAAACCCGATGTGCTGCGTGCATGAGGCAGGTATTGGTTTTTAATATAATTTGCCAGTTTTTTATAGGTAGGTACAACAGTATTTGTTATAGCTTTGGTGTAGTCGGCGGTAAGGCGTTTCTTATCCGCATCTGTAAAGTTTTTTGGGAACTTATTAATGGGGCCATAAAATAAACTTTTAGTAGCATCTGTAACCAGCATGCTCTCTAACTGGGGGATCATTTTAATTACCAGTGATTTTGGTAATACTACGCCGTTTTTTATGCCCTTATTAAAATTAACAATAGCCGTATCAGACCATAAGGCGAACGCGTTCAAACGCTTCAGCCAGTCGTCATAATCCTTAATAGTTTTAAACGGTTGCGCACCCGCTCCCGATCCAAACTGGCCCATGGTAATAGGCAAGGCGTTGAATTGGTTAAATGGCATATATTCAAAATGGTATTTAAATCCATCCAGGTTTATCTGCGTTTCGTAAGTGAAAATATCATACGATAACTGATCATCTTCATTCAGATCTTCGCGTTTAAACTTCTTTACCTTCTCCAGGTAATCCACATAAAAATCATGTGATTGCTTAATAAACTGGGCAGAGCCATCATTAGGCAAAAGGTCATTATACCTTTTATCCCCGGCATAGGTGGCCTCTATCGGGAAAAGCTTAAGACGGGCCTCATAGTAATCATCTAAAACTTTGGACAGGTCCTTATTGCCCGTTTTTGCTGTATCTGCAGGGTTAGGTTGTTTACAAGCCATTAGCGAACAGGTAGTTGCCAGCAGCAAAAAAAATTTCTTCATTATGATATAATTAGAATTTTTAAAACTAGTGATTTTGGTTTAAATATTAATCGGCAGCTTAACTAACAGGGCAGATAGCTTAATATTTGTTATGAATTGGATAATCATCGCGCCGAAGGGCCGCAATTTATGAGGTCTTTATTACCCTCAACCATTTACAACTAAAATTAAACTAATCTACTATTATTTTACATAACTTGTACCTTTCTGATTTTACCTTTATTGCTGATTTTGCGCCTAAAAACTTTATACCTATGCGAATACCCTTTGAAACCCTGAAAGCTGAATTTTTACGCATATTACTTAAACTCAATTTCAGCGAACAAAAAGCCGAACAATGTGCTGCTATATTTGCTGAAAACAGCCGTGATGGAGTTTATACCCATGGGCTAAATCGTTTTCCGTCGTTTGTTGAATTGATAAAAGATGGCTCGGTTTTAAGCAGCGCCGAACCCGTATTGGAAAATACCATAGGACTGATAGAACAATGGAACGGCAACCTGGCACCCGGTGTGCTTAATGCAAAACATGGTATGGATAGAGCAATTGCCTTAGCTAAACAGCATGGCATTGGCTGCGTTGCCATACGCAATACCAACCACTGGATGCGTGGCGGCACCTATGGCTGGCAGGCCGCCGATGCCGGCTGCCTGGGCATTTGCTTTACCAATACGATAGCCAATTTACCGCCCTGGGGAGGCATTGACCCACGGCTAGGGAATAATCCGCTCATTATAGCGGTGCCGCGGGCTGGTGGGCATGTGGTTTTAGATATGGCTATGTCGCAATATTCATATGGTAAATTACAGGTATACCAGGCGAATAAGGAGCAATTGCCGTTGCCGGGAGGTTACAACCAGGCGGGCCAATTAACTACCAATGCTGATGAGATCATTAAATCGGCCAGAATGTTGCCTGTTGGTTTCTGGAAGGGTTCGGGTCTATCGCTCATGCTAGATCTGTTAGTTACAATATTAAGCCAGGGTAAATCAACGCAAAAGATAACAGAAGGCGGAAAAGAATCGGGTGTATCGCAGGTATTTATTTGTATCGACAATCCCGATACCGAAACTAACCGCCAGCTTATTGAACAAATTGTGGCCTATACTAAAACCAGCCGCCCCGATAAAGAAGAAGGAACTATCTCGTATCCCGGAGAAAACACGCTTAGAACCCGCCAGCAAAACATGCAAGACGGAATTCCTGTTAGTGAATTGATCTGGAATAAAGTTCAGGCTATGTAAGTATGAGACTTAAAAATATATCAGGGCTAATAATGATGCTGTTTTGCGGACAACTGTTTGCCCAACAACCGCAAATGCCATTTCCGCAGCATGTGCATTATTATCCGGGTGTTATTAAACCTAACCATGTTTCGCAAAACCAACTGGATAAGAGCGTGCGCGAGTTTTATGGCTTATGGAAAGAACGCTATATTAATAGTAATTGTAATAAGGAACAATTATACGTTTGGTTTGAAAAAACAAACGGCAACAAGCAATGTGTATCCGAGGGCCAGGGTTATGGTATGATGATAGTTGCGCTGATGGCCGGCTATGATAAAACAGCCCAGGCAACCTTTAATGGCCTGTTTAGCTATTTCAAAGCGCATCCAAGTGCCAATAGCACGCACCTTATGGCATGGGCGCAAAACATCAACTGCAAAAATATTGATGGCAGCACAGCAACTGATGGCGATATGGATATAGCTTATTCGTTATTACTGGCTAATGCGCAATGGGGGAGTAAAGGCAAAATCAATTATATAAACGAGGCCCGTTTAATGATTAACGCCATCATGCAGCAAGAAATCAATCAAAAAGCATATTCGATACTAATAAGTAATGCAATTGAACCTGATAGTAAAGATTATTTTGATACCCGGTCGTCCGATTTTATGCCTGCCCATTTCAAAGCATTTAAAAAGGCAGTACAAGATACGAAGTGGGATGAAGTGATTATTAATAACTACAAACTGTTCAGTTTTATGCAGGCTAACTACAGCCCTGATGCAGGGCTGGTGCCCGATTTTATTCGCAATGTTAATAAAGCCCCGGGGCCTGCTCCCGCGAGGTATCTGGAATCGCGGTATGATGGTTATTATAATTACAATGCCTGCCGCGTACCCTGGCGCATTGCAACAGATTATATTTTGAATGGCGATAAACGCGCTAAAAACATAGTTGATAAAATGAACACCTGGATACGCGAAACTACAAAGGGTGACCCCGATAATATTTCGGCAGGTTATACTTTGCAAGGTGATGATATTAAAGGGCGCAATTTTGAGGCTTTGAGCTTTATTGCCCCTTTCGCGGTATCGGCTATGGTTGACAAAAAAAACCAGGTTTGGTTAAATCACGTATGGGATTATATACTAAAGTTCGAATTAGATGAATTTGATTATTACGATAATAGCATTAAAATGATTGATATGATTATTTTATCCGGTAATTATTGGGCAGAATATCAAAACAATTAAAAAAATTAATTTTCAACGAAATTTTTTTAATTACGGTATGCTTTTTGAAAGATATATGAAATTAGTTGTAATGGATAGTATACTAAAGCAAATTGGCTTAATAAGTATGACAAGAAAAACAATCCTAATAATGTTGATAATTCCGACTTAATGAGGGCTTGATCATGACGAATCCTTACAACAAATAATAAATGGCATAGATATTGAAAAAAGTAGATTAGCCTAAAGAGCGAGAAAAAAAATTCAAACACCAAAAATATAATATTATGAGTTCGCGAACAAACACACACCACAGGCCTTATAACCTAAAAACGCATTCTGAACTCCGTACGTTTTTAACTCCCAATATATTACTTAAGAGTAGTTTGCATAAACATTACGACTGCCCGTTTTGCGAAACGGAATTATATCATCGTATACCCAGAAATGCTTTTCTAAAGAGCATATTATTTTGGTGCGATTTTAAGAAATATTTATGTGTTAGCTGTAAAAGAGGGGTGTATGTTTTTGGCAAGTATAAAACTCACAACAGTTATAATATAAGGTTACTTAATCAGCCAGTCAAATTTTTCCCAAAAACCATCATGGGGTAAGGGCGCATAAATATCAATAGGCTCCTTTTTAATGGGGTGGATAAATTGTATACGCCTGGCATGTAAGCAAATGCTTTTTTTTAAGCTCCCCCGCGGATAACCGTATTTATTGTCTCCAACAATTGGACATCCCAGGGTAGATAGCTGCACCCTTATTTGATGGGGTCGGCCGGTTATAGGGTCAACTTCTATTAAATAATAACCATTTAGTTCGCCTAAAAGGCGGTAATTTAATTCCGACCGCATACTGCCCGTAACCTCATGGTCATATGGTTTGGTTACATTTTTTTGCGGATTTTTAATTAACCAATGTACCAGGTTACCTTGTTCCGGAACGGGCTTGTTACGCACCACAGCCATATATGTTTTTTGTATCTGGCGACCCTTAAATAGCGCGTTCATCCGCTCAAGCGCTTTACTGGTTTTGGCAAACATGATAACACCGCTAACGGGCCTGTCTAACCGGTGCACCACACCTAAAAACGCGCCATTAGGCTTATTGTATTTTTTGGCAATATATTTTTTAACTTTCTCATCTAACGATTCATCACCCGTATCATCAACCTGCACAATATCCCCGGCACGTTTATTAATAGCGATTAAGTGATTATCCTCATAAAGAATATCCTTTTCTGTGATATCATAAGGAGTAGCCGGGATTTCTATTTTTGCCATTTATTGAAACTAGTTGTAGCGCAAAGTGATTGTCGCAGTATTCTTAATCTAATATTGCTCCTTCTCATTTGGGAAATCTTTCGACTTCACATCTTTAATATAGTTCTGAATACCTGTACTCATTACATCGTATAAATTGGCATATTGCCTTAAAAAACGCGGCCTAAAACCCTTATTTAAGCCAAGCATATCGTGTATTACCAGTACCTGTCCATCGCAATGCTGGCCGGCACCTATACCAATGGTAGGTATAGCCAGGCTTTCGCTTACTTCTTTAGCCAGTTTTGCAGGTATTTTTTCAAGCACTATGGAAAAGCAACCCAGGTCTTGCAGTTTTAGCGCATCCTCACGTAGTTTATGGGCCTCTGCTTCTTCACGGGCGCGTACCGTATAAGTACCAAATTTATAAATGGATTGTGGTGTTAAGCCCAGATGCCCCATAACCGGGATGCCGGCCGCTAAAATACGGCTCACCGATTCGGCAATTTCAACGCCACCTTCCATTTTTACAGAATGTGCACCTGATTCTTTCATAATACGTATGGCAGAATTTAAAGCCTCTTTGGAATTACCCTGGTACGACCCAAAGGGAAGGTCAACCACCACCAGCGACCGTTTAATTGCCCGCACAACAGATGATGCATGGTAGATCATTTGGTCGAGCGTAATAGGCAATGTGGTTTCGTGCCCTGCCATTACGTTAGATGCCGAATCGCCAACCAAAATAACGTCGATACCTGCATCATCAACAATGCTGGCCATGGAGTAATCATAAGCGGTTAGCATGGCAATCTTTTCGCCACGGTTTTTCATTTCCTGCAAAATATGCGTAGTAATTCTTTTGATCTCTTTATTTACCGACATAGTACGATGTTCTATATCGTCAAAGTTAGGATTATTTCGAATTAGGCTGTTCGATTTCGGATTTATTATTGAGCATATGACAGAAATTAAAAATCGGACATTCGAAATTCGAAATAATCACTTATCTTTGTCTTTTGTGAATCCAGAAGTTCTATACTTCCTATCCTCTATCCGTTTTTGCAGAACTTTTACCTGCATAAACCCCGTTTTTTCCACTTTTAAAGTTTTTACAAATGACTTATCTTACTAAACTACCTGCAATTCTTTTACTGGCCGATGGTACCACATTTTATGGCAAAGCTGCCGGAAAAATTGGAACCACTACCGGAGAAATTTGCTTTAATACCGGCATGACCGGTTACCAGGAGATTTTTACCGACCCATCGTACTTCGGTCAAATTATGGTAACTACTAATGCGCATATCGGTAATTATGGTATCCGTAAAGAAGAAGTAGAGTCGAACAAGATACAGATAGCCGGTTTGGTTTGTAAAAATTACAACATCGCCTACAGCCGTAAACAAGCCGACGAATCTATTCAGGATTATTTTCAGGAAGAAAACATTGTATCTATATCAGATATTGATACGCGCCAGCTTGTACGCCATATTAGGGATAAGGGAGCCATGAATGCAATCATATCATCCGAGGTAATGGATATTGCGGAATTAAAAAGAAGGCTTAACGAAGTACCATCAATGGATGGGCTGGAGCTATCGTCCAAAGTATCAACAACAGAAACCTATACTTTTGGCGATGAAAATGCCAGCCACCGCGTAGCAGTTTTGGATCTGGGTGTTAAGAGGAACATATTGCGTAATTTTTCTGAAAGGGACGTTTATGCCAAGGTATTCCCGGCAAAAACCAGCTTTAAAGAAATGGAAGCGTTTAACCCGAACGGTTATTTTATATCCAACGGCCCCGGCGACCCATCGGCAATGCCGTACGCCATTGATACGGTAAAAGAGATTTTAGCTGCCGAAAAGCCAATGTTTGGCATATGCCTTGGGCACCAGCTATTGGCTTTGGCTAATGGTATCCCAACAAAAAAAATGTTTAACGGACACAGGGGTTTAAATCACCCGGTTAAAAATATTATTAAAAACCATTGCGAGGTAACCTCTCAAAACCATGGCTTTGGGGTAGTGCCCGATGCTGTTAGAGCATCAGATAAGGTAGAGATCACCCATATTAACCTGAACGACCAGTCTATTGAAGGCATCCGTGTGAAAGGTAAAAAGGCCTTCTCGGTACAATACCACCCCGAATCATCTCCCGGCCCGCACGATTCGCGCTACCTGTTTGATGATTTTGTTGAAATGATGAAATAGAGGGAAGGCCAACTTCTGGTTTATTAGATATTTATAGGCTTGGTCCTGAAGATTGGCGTTAATGAGTCCAACCCCAAAAGGTTAATTAACCACCCAATAAATAAATTAGGATGTATAGCGAAGAAAATACAATAGACTATATAAAAGTTGTTGGCTATATAGTTTTTGTAATATTAGCTTTAGTGTTATTTATGCATGATCATAGTTATACATGTGATGATTATGCAAATGATTTTAAGAACGATGTAGATTTTGGCCTAGTGTTGATACATAAATCACATAATGGAAGGAATGTTTATCTTTTAGGGCAGGATTTAAAAAGTCATTCGATTAGAGATTACGACGACGGTGGTGGTGGGCTATTACTCATCTATGAGAAAATGAATGTCAATGATACTATTATAAAAAAGAAAGGGAAGTATCAGGTGGTTATTAAAAGAAAGCAAGGTACTATAGTTTTACCATATATTTGCGGTGATAAAGGTTATCAAAATTAGGTTCTTTCCTTCCAATTTAGGCCAACACTACCCCACAAGCGTACTCAGTTGTATATTATTTCAAATAACCAATATATTAGAGGTAGTTATAAACAATAGCAGGATAACCAAATGAAAAGTATGGAGATTTTAACTGGCTTTATTTATCTTTTAGCGTTTTTGGGTTTTGTGAAGTTTATGGATTCCGGAGGTTTTAATTTCAAAAAGAGATACCTCTTAAAGCACGGAATTTCTACTGTAGCAAAAGTAAACAGTATTAAAAAGACGATTTTTTCGATAGGTGACGATTTTGACGCAAGACCAATTATGAAGATCGTTCTAGATATTGAAATTGCCGATGTTGCTTTTAGGCAGGTAACGATCACGCATTCATTTAATTCGAACCCGCCACAAGCCGGCGATAAAGTTATTATATTAATTGATCCTAGAGATCCGGATAATGTAATGTTATCACTAGATCAAAAAGGTTTAAATAGCGAACAGTAGTGTTGTATCCTAGTTATGGGCAAACGACATATGATAAAGTCAAGACCTCGGTACAGACCGCTGCGCCTCCGCAAACGTCCTCGCTTGTGAGTATTATGCCCAAAATCAATATATTAGAGGGCAGTTATAAGCAAAACCATTGGTAGCTGGCTTATAAATATGAAGAAGAGAAACATCTTAATTAATATCAAAGGAATAGTTCTATTCGTTAGTCAGGCAATTTTATTGTTTTCTTGTTTCGGAAAAGATAATAAACGGATAATTTCCGGGTATTCTGATAAATATTGGGATGTGTATCGGATGAATAATATAATTTATGCAAAAGCTAGATACGGTTATCATTTTAAGAATGATGGGACATGTATTTATTACTCATATAGTAAAAACGAAATAAAAGGAAACTTTAAAAGAGATAAGTTTGATTTTGGGGATGTAATTTATCCTGAAACCTGGGCAATTAAAAATAGTTCTGTTATTAATATTTTAGGGTTGGATTATAGACTTTTGCATTTATCTGAAGATAGAATGATAGTTGTTAATGTATTAAATAAACAAGACACAATGTACCTGAAGTTATCAGAGATGCAATAATTATTTATCAGCGTATAACACGCAGATATTAGGAGGCTTTGTTGAAAATGACCGTGAGTATTTGTACAGAAGTTCCTGGGATTGTTGCATTGTAAAGATTTGTTTACGTATTAACTAAATTCACATACGATCATAATTAAATATGGATTTATTTCAAGCAGTAATTACTACTAAGTATGTTATTAAACATAAGTCAAAAGTTATATTAGTATATCATTCAAGTGATGGATGGCAGTTCTTCGGTTCGGAAAAAAATATCACCGAAGCTGATAGCATGGTGGTTTCTTTAAAAACGATTATCTCTTTAAATCCCCATATTGAAGAAATATTATGGATAGGTGAGGGTATGGAGGCTTGGGTGAATAATGATAATGTTTGGAAAACCGGTCTGTGTAAATACGACTGAGTTACCCCATGGGCTTTATAACAACCCCTTATGGAATAAACTCGATAACGGTGTTTTTTATAAAATTACAATGCACCATTAATTGCTATTAATTGTTAAAATAGTACTAAAATAATGCTTGTTTTTTTACGTAATTAATATATTAAGTGCACTGTAAATAAACACCCATATTCTCCATGAAAAATATACTCGTTTTTATAATTTTATTATTATCAATTAATGCGGCTTCGCAAAATTATAAGCCTGTAAATCCAAATGCTACAGCAGAAGCGCGAAAAATATTAGATTATTTATACCAGATTAATGGTAAATCTATTTTAGCTGGTCAACACGGTGGGGGCAATAGATTTTTGGATAGTGTAAAAGCCATTACTGGAAAATACCCGGCCTTATGGGGAAGTGATTTTATATGGTGGGGTACAAAGGATAATGGACAAAATGTAGTTAATGAAGCAATAAAAAGGTACAAGGAAGGATACCTGATAACTTTAATGTGGCACCAGGGGCGCCCGACTGACGATCCGCCATATGGATGGAAAGAAAGTATCCAGGCTAAACTAACCGATGATGAATGGAATCAATTGATTACGCCAAATACGCCACTTAATAAAAAATGGCTGGCACAGATTGATGTTGTTGCATCATATTTAAAACAATTGCAAAAAGCGGGCGTGCCGGTGTTGTGGAGGCCATATCACGAAATGAACGGGGTATGGTTTTGGTGGGGTAACCGCCCAGGCACTAACGGGGTTGAAAAGTTATGGAAAATGATGTTTGACAGGTATGTTAACTACCATCACCTGGATAATTTATTATGGATTTGGGGCGCAAACGGGCCAAGAGATATACCAGCTGATGAAGCCTATACGTACAAAAACTTTTATCCCGGTGCAAAATTTGTAGATATTTTAGGTGCCGATATTTATCATTTTGACTATGAGCAAAAAGATTATAATGAATTAGTAAAGCTGGCCAAGGGGAAGATTATAGCACTAACAGAAGTAGGCGAATTACCCAAGCCCGAAATATTGAAAGCTCAGCCTAAATGGGCCTGGTTTATGGTTTGGACAAGTTGGCTATGGACAGATAATACACCACAACGGGTAAAAGAAATCTATGCCCGCCCGGAAACTATATCTCTTGGAGACGTAAATTACATTAAGCAACCTTGAAAATGATAAGATAAACTATAATAAATGTTAAAAGGGCAATATTTAATTAGGAAGTTGTTTTTTTTAATTTTTAATATTGTAACTTTAATCTAACATTATACCAATTGAGCCATTGTATTATAAATTGCATTTTTATGCTGTTTTAGCAAATGAAAACGAGCATCTTGAAGCAATAAATAAACCTAATCATATATAACCTGTTTTTTATAAGTAACCCTATTATCATAAATGATTTGGCAGTTTTGTTTTATCAGTAGAATGAAAAGAAACAAATTTTGAATTAATAAATGTAAAAATAGTATTATAAGTTCGGATTTTTTTGACTTAATTTTGATTATACCAATTGTGCCATTACACGAGTATTAAGTTATAATACTCACAAAAAAAGCTACCTAAATACCCTAAAAAAAATAGTAATTATAAATTTTCCTATAGTTAAAAATACAAAATGATGTTTTGTTAAAATTTTTCACATGCCAATTCTATTAATTAACCTAAATAAATAAAAATGAAGAAAAATGTACTTCTCTACAAACTGAAAAGCTTGAAAAGATCATTATTGGTCTTTCTACTTGCTATGAGCACTTGCTATTGCGCATTTGCTCAAACACGTCAAATTACCGGTAAGGTTACTTCAGCTGAAGATGGCCTCGAAATGCCGGGCGTATCCGTTAGGATTAAAGGGACCTCTAATGGTGTAACAACGGATATACAAGGGGCATACAAATTATCTGTGACCGACAATGCTGTGCTTGAATTTAGCTTTGTTGGATACACTACACAGCAAATTACCGTTGGCACCAAAAATGTGTACAATGTTAAGTTATCGCCAGACGTTAAAAGTTTGGTTGAAGTAAATGTTGTTGCAATTGGTTATGGTCAATCCAAGGTTAAAGACCTTACTGGATCGATAAGTTCGGTTAATGCGGCAACCATTGCAAAGGTGCCTGTTACATCATTGGACCAAGCATTGCAGGGCCGTGCCTCAGGTGTGCAGGTTACTAGTAATGACGCCTCTCCAGGTGGTAATATTACCGTGCTTGTAAGGGGTATTGGTAGTCTTGCCAGCGGGGGTAATACGCCATTGTATATTATTGATGGTTACCCAACAAACGGTGGTATCAATAATATCAATCCCAGTGACATTGCTTCTATAGACGTACTGAAAGATGCATCTTCTACCGCTATTTATGGTATAAGGGCTGCTAACGGGGTTGTAATTGTTACTACCAAAAAGGGCAAGAAAGACGGTGTTCAAGTTTCTTTAGATGCTTATAACGCCTTCCAAAGTAAGCCAAAGGAATATAAAGTGCTTAATGCACAGGATTTTGCTACACTGGCTCAACAAGTTGCGGCTGCAGATGCAACAAAGCAGTTTACTTTATTGCCAAATTGGAATACACCATCGTCTCTTACTAATGCTGATTGGCAAAATGCACTTTACCGTTCTAGCTTAACGCAAAACTATAGCCTTGCTGTGCGTGGTGGTAACGACAAAATTCAATCTGCAACTTCAGTTGGATACTACGACCAAAAAGGTATCGTATTAGGTTCATATTTTAAACGACTTAATCTGGGGCTAAATTTAGATTATCAGGCCACTAAATGGCTAAAATCTTCTACAAGTGCTAAATACACGTACCAGAATTCAAATAATCCTTATGGTACCAACAGTTTACAAAACTTAACCGAGTTGCCACCAACACTGGATGGAGGTAATAACCTAACCAGCCAAATAAAAGATGGTAACGGTAACTACGGTTTTTATAACCCCATATATACTTTTGTGGCAAAATATGGTAATCCGGTTTATAGTATCGAAACCAATGAGTATCAAAATATAAGTCAGTATTTATTGGCCAATTCTTCGTTAGAAGCTACGCTGTTAGACGGACTTAAATTTAAAACAAGTGCCGGCGTAAATATCAGTGAATATAACGGCTCGTTCTTTTCACCTTCTGACGACCGCCTTGTACAACAATATGGCGCTCAAGCAGGTTCATCACAAAATGCTTTTTATAACCAACACTTAAATAACAACTTTGAGTGGCTTTGGGAAAATACCATATCATACGATAAAACTTTTGGCCAACATGCTATAAGCCTTTTGGGTGGTATTTCTCAGCAGGAAATCACTAACGCGTTTATGGGTGGTAGTGTTATTCCTCCTAATAACGCTATCCGGGATATAGGGCAGGGAACAAACGGGCTGCTTGATAAAAATGGTAATGGTCAAAATATTTCTTCCTTCGCATCACAATTTGCAAGAGCAACTTACAAGTTTGCAGATAGGTACATTTTAACAGGTACTATTAGACGGGACGGATCGTCCAGATTTGACGAAGGTCATCAATATGGCGTGTTCCCTTCTGGTGCTGTAGCGTGGAAAGCCAAGGAAGAATCATTTTTGAAAAACGTTGAATGGTTGTCTGACTTGAAATTTAGAGGTAGCTATGGTAAGGTAGGGAACTCTGGGGCAATCCCATTATACCAATATGTTGCATTGTTTTCTAGCGGCGGACCGGCAGCTACCAGTGGTAACCTAGGTTATCCATTTGGTAAAACAGGAGGAAGCAATGGAACTTACCAACCTGGTATTGCAGCATCTCAACCCGCCAATCCCAACTTGAAATGGGAAACCGATTTTCAGACTGACTTAGGTATGGATGTAGCATTTTTACATGGAGATCTTACCTTAACCGTTGATTGGTTTGACAGAAAATCACAAGATTTCTTGTTAACACTTGCCGCTCCGGCGCAATCTGGATATTCTTTTTTAACCCGCAATGTAGGTAGCATGGAGAATAAAGGCTTGGAAATTGCTTTAAATTATAATCATAGAGTTAAAGATTTTCAATACGGTGCAAGTTTAACTCTTTCGGGAATTAGAAACAAACTTACGAGTATAACATCAGGAACTAACTTTGTTACCAACTTTGGTGGCCTTAGTGTACAAGGAATAGGCTGGTCAACTTTCACAGAAACAAACATAGGGCAACCGGTTGGAGAGTTTTATGGATACCAATCATTAGGTATTTTCCAAAGTCAGGCCCAAATAGATGCTTTGAACGCTACTGCTAGAGCTAAAAATGGCCCTTCTGCATTTTATTTTAAAACAGGTACCTCACCGGGTGATCGTTACTATGCTGATACCAATGGCGATGGCAAAATAACTCCAGACGATCAGGTAAGTTTAGGCAGTCCTATTCCTAAGTTTTTTGGGGGCCTAAATCTTGATGCCTCATACAAATCATGGGATTTTAACGCGTATTTTTATGGAGTTTATGGAAATAAAATATTAAACTATCAAGAAAGTGCTCTGGAAACCTTCCAAAACAGGGGATTTGTTGGAGTTGAAAATGTTAGCCAAAACTATTATGCCAACCGTTGGACACCTACTAACCCTTCAAATACTTATGCAAGGGCCCTTTACAATGATAACGATATCGGTAACGGACTTCCATCAAGTGCATGGATTCAAGATGGTAGCTTTCTGAAATTGAAAAACGTTACCGTTGGATATACTTTACCATCAGACTTAGTAAGGAAAGTTGCTTTATCAAAAGTACGGCTATATTTTTCTACGCAGAATTTGTTTACCATCACCAAATATACTGGTCTTGATCCTGAGATCGGTTTACAAAATGGCAATGCGACCCAAAATGGTGTAGACAACGGTACGTATCCTTCATCTAAATATTATACTGTTGGATTAAACGTAACATTTTAATTAAGAAGATAAAATATTAAAGATATGAAAATGAACAAGAAAAATATCGCTCTTATCGCCCTGATGGCGGCATTGGTGATACCGCTGGGTTGTAAAAAGAATTTTTTGACTCATACCAGTACCATTCAATCGACAGCAGGTGCTAGTTTTAATAAATCAAGTGATGTTGTAGCGTTGGTAAACAGTATTTATGACGGCTATCAAAATAGTGACCTGCTGAAAAAATCAATCTGGTATTATGCTAACTTTCAGTCGCATGATTGGTTTAACGATGGTGCCGACATTGCATGGAATAATTATACCATTGGCCCTGATTTTGGTGCCCTTTCAACTTTTTGGAACAACGCTTATATTGATATAGCAAGGGCTAATAACGCGTTCGCTGTAATAGCGGGTGCTAAGGCTAAAGGTGTGATTACTGCTGCGTTAGCAGACCGCCTGACAGGCGAAGTGTTTTTTATGCGCGGTTTGAGCTATTATTATCTTGCCGGCACTTTTGGCGGCGTACCTTTGGAACTGAGCCCTGTAACTGATGGTTTAACACCCAGAAACACTCAGGATCAGGTATTTACTCAGGTAGTATCTGACATGCAACAGGCAGAGACTTTATTGCAGTCAAAAACAACATTACCAGCCACAGAATTAGGCAGAGCCACAAAAGGCGCGGCTTATGGATATGAAGGAGCTGCTCAAATGTGGTTGAAAAATTATACAGCCGCTTTAGCCGCATTTAATAATCCGGAACTAACCAACAATTATCATTTATTGCCAAACTTTGTAGACGTTGGTGAATTTACCAATCAAAATAATGATGAATCGCTTTTTGAAATTCAGTTTGATGTTCAGGGATCTCAAAGCTGGGATGGCGGTTGGCAAAATGGAGGCGAAGTTGCCTGGATAGACGATTTTAGCTGGCCACAAGAAATAAGCGGATTTGGTTATGACTATGGTAATCCAGGGCTTTGGTATTCATATCAGGCAGGTGATTTGCGTAAAGCGGTTACTATTATTGGCCCAGGTGACCAAAATGTAAGCCCCGGTATTGTTGCCAAATGGGGTGGCATAAAAGGTTACCCAGTAGTAATATCAGGCTTTGGAGCTGGCAAGCAAAAATACACCGGCGATGATGGTAAAATTATAAACACTTGCGGAACGCTTCTACACCCTTGGTTTGGGGATGACTTTACACGGTCGGGCTACTATAACGCTAAAAAATGGAGAGATCCAAACCTAAGCGGAGCTAACTCTAACGCAGTAACAAATGGTACATCAAATATTTTTGGATCGCAAAACCAAATTTTACTACGCTATGCAGAAATTTTGCTGGATAAAGCAGAATGCCTTGTTAAGTTAAACAGAGCACCGGAAGCTGTGGTATTACTTAATACAACGGTAAGAGCCAGAGCCTTTGGCGGTGCGGCAAATGTACCTGCTGTTATGCAAGATGGTGCTACTTTTGATGGTAAACCTGCTGCTCCTATAACTGACCCATTACAAATGGTATTAAGCGAATACAGGCACGAACTTACTGCCGAATACTCTCTTTTTTATGATTTGCGCAGGGCTGGCCCAGGTGTAGCGGCAGATTTTATTCATACCAATTATGGTACTGATAATACTTCAACGCCTCAGCCATACCCATATGGCCCAACTGCTGATGGGAAGCTTCATGGTGTTTGGCGCTCCGCTCTTCCAGCTGGACGTGATTTATTACCTATCCCGCAAAATGCTAGGGGGCTTAATCCAAACCTAACTCAAAACCCAGGATATTAAACATATTCAGGGCTCATAAAAAAAAGAGGCTTTCTCCAAAAGGGAAAGCCTCTTTTTTTTTGCTGTTATATTCTGCATACGTAAGTAGCTAGTCTAAATCCGGAGTTTATCGTATATCGCTTTGTTAAAATACCCCTACTAGTACAAAATGTTGCATTACTAAAGAAATTATTAAATGTGTTTAATATTTGTGAGGTACATTTATAATTTAATTAAAATGAAATATTCAAATCAATTATTGTTTTATTTTAATAATTAATACAGTATAATACAATAATAATTGCAGGATATTTATTTATATATTACCTTAACGCAGTAATTTATTCCCATTTTAAAATAAATTATTTATGATTTTAGCTCTAAAAAAAGCTGATTTAATAATTAAACTATTGATATGATACTTTTTACGCAGTAAATAATGGAACAAAAATCCTTAATTATAATATACATATACGCACTAGAAGAAGGATTGTATGTATAGGGGAATTCTTTTTTTTACTATCATTTCAACCCTTTTATTTTGTAAATCTGTAATAGCACATTTAGTTGACCCTTTAAAAAGGGGTGCTTTAAAAACAAACACTACCGATACAAATAACTTTAACCTGGTATTCGGGCCGGTAAATAAACATGTTAAAAATTTCAAAGGTGAAACTACTTCACAAAGCTTTTTCGGTCAGACAAAGTGTGTCACAAATTATTTCAATTCGGTTAAATTAGCATTAACGATCAGTTTAAAAAAAATTACTGGATGTAACCTAAGTTTTAGTTCAGGGCTCAGGGTTGTTAACGTAATAAGGTGCAGCTACGAGTATATACTTGAGTTTGAAACAAGCCCCATTGGAAGAAAATTATGCGCGCTTTATGGTTTATAACAATAGATACCTGAACCGTAAAAAATATAATTTGAAACTGAATAAAGAATAATCCCGAATTGAAATATTCTATGAGATCAATATCTACCCAAAAAAGAAAAATAGCCATAATACTTCTATTGGTATGGTTTATAAACCTATTAGTGCCATCTGTTGCCTATGCATTAACTTCGGGGCCAACCCAGCCCGAAACTAAAGGATTCCAACCGGCGGGCGTGTCAGATATGGTTGATGTACAAACCGGGAGTTTTAAATATAATATTCCCTTATTGGATATAGATGGGTACCCTATCAACCTCAATTATCAATCAGGCATAGGTATGGATGACGAAGCAAGCTGGGTAGGTTTGGGCTGGAGTTTAAACCCTGGCGCCATTAACCGCCAGGTTCGCGGCATTCCTGATGATATGCAAGGCGATTTAGCCGAAACCGACCATTATACTAAACCAAAAGTAACCGTAGGGGGCAAACTAAGCGTTAAAGTGGAAACTCTGGGCATCCCATTTAAAGGATCGGCATCGGTAGGGATCTTTAGTGATAATTATACTGGTATTGGAGCAGAGTTAGGTATAAATGCAGGCTTATCATTTGCTATTCCTAATGCCGGCTTTCTAACAGCAAACCTGGGGGCCGGAATATTATCAAATACCCAGGGAGGCCTGGATTTGGATTTCCAAGCCTCTGTATCTCCAATGCAGGCATTAACTATCATGGAGAAAGGGAAAGATGCTATGACTATAAATGCCGGGCTTTCCGGCTCGTTAGGTTACAACACCCGATCGGGCTTAAAATCAGCCGCGTTGGGAACAAGCTTTACCGTAAACGGCAGAGGAGCATATAATGACCATAAAGGAAAGTTAAATTCAGCTTACGACATTGCGGGTTCAAGCATTAGTTTTAATACCGAACCTATTTCGCCTTCTATCCAAATACCGTATACCTCCAGGTATGATTCTTTTAGTTTTGATGTAGGATTAGAAGCAGTAGGTGTTTTTCCATCCGAAGGTGGTTCAGGCTATAGAAGTATTCGCCAGGTTAAGGATATTGTTAATAAAAAACCGGCATACGGGTTTTTATATGCTGAGCAGGGTAAATATAATCAGAACGCTGTGATGGACTTTATACGCGAAAAGGATAACCCAATTGTAAATGGAACAAAAAACATAGCTATTCCGATTCCTACGCCCGATTTATGGTCGTATACGAGCCAGGTAGGCGGAGGCCAGTTTCGTTTATACAGGGGAAGCAGCGGTGCTTTTTTTGATAACCAGTCTAAGGACGAATCTGATATGCATACAGCCGGTGCTGATTATGGTGTGGGTGCATGGTTTCATGGAGGTGTTACCCATTTTAAACAGGAGACGCGTACTACTACGGGCAAATGGAAGAATAATAACTATTTTCTTAAAAACGGTGATTTTCAGAATGCCTCATTTACCAGCCCGGGTGCGCAGCATGTTTATTTTAGGCAGGTAGGCGAAAAAAGCATGGCCGATTCTGCTATGTATTCGCAAGTTATGGGTACGCAACCGCTAGAGTTAGATGTGCACGATATGACAGCATATTCCAACTACCGGAACAAAGGCAATTTATATGGCAAACCAATCCCCGCAATACGAATTAATAAAAAACAGCCTCGCCAAAACCGGACGGTAATTTCTTATCTAACTGCAAACGAAGCTAAATTAGCAGCCTTAGATACAAACATTTTGAATTATGACTTTAATACAAATTCTAAAGCTCGTTTTTCATCGGCACCAACATTCAACACCATTACCCGGGTTAATGCAGACCATAAGGCGCACCATATTTCAGAAATGACCATTACCGATGATGCTGGCAAACGATCTGTATATGGTATCCCGGTTTATAATAAAATTCAGGATGAATATACGTTTGCGGTTGGGGTAAAGAACCAAGATTATACCACCACTAACCATAATCAAGTGGATGTGCCTTCTACACTTTCCAACCCTCGGGGCAGTAAGTTAGGTATTGATAATTTCTATCAAAGAGAAAGCAAATCTCCCTACGCTACCAGTTTTTTACTGACCGCTATTTTATCGCCCGATTATGTGGATAAAACGGGGGATGGCATTACTGCTGATGATTTAGGTACTGCTATTAAATTTAACTATTCTAAAGTAAACGGAAATTATAAATGGCGGGCACCTTATCAAAAAGCTACCTTAAATCAATGTTTACTGGCCGACCCGGATGATGATAAAGCAAGCATCATTTATGGAGAAAAGGAGCTATGGTATGTAAGTTCTATTGAGTCGAAAACTAAAATAGCCTACTTTATAACTGAAGACCGACGTGATGGTTTAGGTGCTCTTAATTGGCAATACGGTGGCCGCGATACTAGCAATAAACAAAAACTCCTTAAAGAAATCAGGTATTATTCTAAAGCGGATATGAGCAAACCTATTAAGGTTGTTAAGTTTGGATATACCTATGAATTATGTAAAGGGATTCCTAATTCAATGGATATAAATAGCAACACAGATACATTAGGGGGGAAACTTACTTTAACAAAAGTTTGGTTTGAGTACGGAAATTCTGATAAGGGACAATACCACCCGTATGCGTTTAGTTACAAAAAAGCAACTTCCCATTATGCCAGTCCCGGATATGATTATATGGTTACAGACCGATGGGGGACTTATAAACCTGATACTGAAAATCTCAATGGCTTAACTAACGAGCAATATCCATATAGCAATCAGGATACATCATCGGTAAACCAAAACGCAGCATTATGGCATTTAAATAAAATTGAACTCCCAACGGGCGGCACTATTGATGTGAATTATGAATCGGGCGATTATTCTTATGTGCAGGATAAAAAAGCGATGGTGATGGTACGGCCAGACTCATTAATTTATGATAATGATAAAAATCATATAATTGCAAACCTTCCTTTGAACAAAGCTAAAGGGATAAGGATAAAAATAGATGGCACCGCTGTTGGAAATCAAACGCAATGGTTTAAAAATAATTACCTAAATGGCTCATCATATATTTATACCAAGTTGTATGTACAAATTGCAACGGATAATAGTAACTCCAAAGGGCAGAATTGGGATTATGTGCCCTGTTATTGTGAGATAGATAACGTCACCATATCCGGCGGTTATGCTTATATCATATTTAAAAACATTACAGAGAGTAAAGTTACCACCAACCCAATCAGCATAGCAGCCTGGCAAAAGTTAAAAAACGATTATCCGCGATATGCCTATCCCGGGTTTGATAACAGGGTTAAAGACGGTAATAGTACCGTCAAGGCGGCTATTTCGGCCATTGTAAATGCTGCAAAAAACCTATCAGAGCTTTTTACTAACTTTTATAAAAAAGCCAATAGAAAGGGATATGCTTCCAATGTAGATCTTACAAAAAGCTATTTAAAAATTGCCAAAGTAAATGGCTTTAAACTCGGAGGCGGTGTTCGGGTAAAAACCATCCGGATATATGATAACTGGGATAATATGAGCAATAACGGCCAGGCTGTGGCGGGGGTGTACGGCCAAGCTTTTGATTATACTACCATTGGGGATAATAACCAGCGCATTAGTAGCGGGGTAGCCACTTATGAGCCAGCGGTGGGTAATGATGAAAATGCTTTAAAAGAACCGATTATGTACAATCAACACATTAGAGGGGGTATTAACAATTTTTACGATATAGAAAAGCCGTTCTGCGAATCACTTTACCCGGCACCTTCTATAGGGTATAGCAAAGTAACGGTAAAGGATCTGGATAGTGATGGAAACCCCTCGCTAAAAACTGGTTATGTAGAAAACGAATTTTATACAGCAAAGGATTTTCCTGTTAAGGTGAATGAATTGCCACTTATAAACCACCCGTTTCGCCCGGCTGCGGAGTTTTCGTTAACGGAATCGCACAGTATCGACGAAGTTTGCCTTTCGCAGGGATATAGTATTGAGTTAAATGATATGCAGGGCAAACCGCTGGCTACACGGGTATTCAGCCAGTCGGGTGCCGAAATATCATCTACCGTATATGGATATAACCTCGATACCGACGGTGGTTTAAATAATAATGTACCGATCGTCAACAGTAACGGGCAGGTAGCAAACCAGGTAATAGGCCGTGATATTGAGTTTTTTACCGATTTCAGGGAGCAGGAAAGCAAAAATATGGGCCAGGCCGTTAATATAGGGGGCGATGTTATACCTGCTCCTTGGGTTCCACCAGTTTTGGCACTACCACATAACCCCGTGCATGATAATAACGATTATAAGTTGTTCCGTTCGGCATGCGCGTTAAAGGTGATTCAAACCTATGGGATATTGAATAAGGTTACCAAAACACAAAATGGCTCCTCCATAGCTACCGAAAACATTGCTTACGATGGCTTAACCGGCGAGGCCCTGGTAACAAAAACCCAAAACGAGTTTAAAAAGGATATTTACGCTATAAACATGCCTGCATATTGGGCGTATATGGGCATGGGGCCGGCATATAAAAATATGGGCATACTACTTAAGGGGCTCGCTACTAACCCATCGGGCGAAATAAGAAGCAATGTGAATAACATTAACAATACCTACCTGGATTATTTACAAGCAGGAGATGAAATTGTAGCGTTAAATACCGGCATACATTATTGGGTGATTGAAAATAAAGGCTCCGGAATAGCTTACGCTTATTACCCAAATGGCGTAGTGTTACCATTGCCGGTTACTTACCCTGCTGGAAACTCAAAAAAACTTATTAACCGCTATGGCAAAATACAGGTTAGTCAAACTTTGCCTTTAGTTAAAATTGTACGGTCGGGTTTTCGGAATATGCTGGGAGCAGGGGCATCAAGTATAATTTGCCTGAATAATCCTATTGTAAACGGGAATTTGCAAACCATATCCAATACCGATTTAACTAGCCTAAAAGTTATTAATGCTTCGGCCAGTAATTATGATGAACAATGGGCGGTGAAACTTGATAATTCTTCTCAAAATTTTTTTTTTAATGCAGGATCTTCAACTGCTGAATACAATAAGTTAGGTACCACCATTACCGGAAACCCTGGTCAGCCAGACACAACCATTATTTCCAACTTATGGGGAGGAGCCGGAATGGATTATTCAACATGGCCTATTGGTAGAGCTGGAATATGGCTGGGCAATCCCATTCAGAATTTAAATGCAGTTATGGGGTTTGAAACATGTATTAATAACGCTAATAACACAACAAAAACATATTATTTGGGCTATGCTGGCGATAATTATATTGGTATTTCAATTGATAATAAACTAGTAGTAGAAACATCAGATTACTATCATTGGGTGATTAAACCGTTTCAGCTAACACCCGGAAAACATACATTACATGTTGAGTTTTATAATAAATATGTTCAAGGTGTTGATAATTCGGATAATCCGGGTTTCGGAGCAGTTGAAGTTTATGATAATACACGTGCGCAACTTAGCTTAGCTACATCTTTGTCAAATCTTAATGTTTTATTTTCTACGGAGGATCTTATTGGAAATCCCAATATTCAAAGTTTCCAGCCTGTAAATGGTACGCGTACCTATCACTTTACCAATCCTGACGGCTCGCTATTGGCTCCATGCGACTCTTTGAGTCTCCCCACAATTAATCCTTACATGGCAGGGCTTTTAGGCAACTGGCGGCCGTATCAAAGCAAGGTATTTCAGCAAAGCCGTAACTATAATAATATAACTGATGCTACACAAAAAGTTGTGGATGTAAAAACTGCGGGTTATGTCAACCTCTTTTTCCCTTATTGGTATTATGATTCAAGTTTGGGTAAATGGGTGGAGAATACGTCGTCGGCAACCAACGGACAACGGTGGATAACTACCAATACTGTAACCCTTTATGATAAATACGGCCAGCAGTTGGAAAACAAAGACGCGTTAGGGCGTTATAGCGCTGCCAAGTTTGATTTTAATGGAGAGTTACCAGCGGCGGTAGCATCAAACGCCATGAACAGGGAGGTGTATGCCAATAGTTTTGAAGATAATAAGTTTATGCCCGCAGGCGTAAATAGTGATGCCTATAGTATAAGGGAGTTTATCCAGCCCTCAACCGGTAAAACAGTTAAACAATTGGCGGTTAATACAGTATCCCATAGTGGCCGCTATAGCTCAAGTATTCCAAGCGATGGGCTTACCATGACTACTATAGTACATAGCAATGAACAAAAAACTTCGGCCTATTTCAATTTTGATGCCTTTAACCAATACATTACTTTAAATAAGGTGGGCTTATATCCAAATGGTTTTGAGCCTGCACCATATAAGAAATATATTTTTAACGCGTGGGTGAATGATAACCACCCTGACACCAAGGATTTAAGTGCACGTGATTTTAACATCACTATAAACGGCACTCCCATCCCGGATTTAAAATGTAAAGCCATGGTTGAAGGCTGGAAACTTGTTGAAGGCTCATTTAATACCGGAGCATCGTTGTCTACAATGGTGATGCGCCTTTCATCAACTCACGGGGCTTATATTGATGATATTCGTATGCATCCTTTCAACTCCCACATGAAAACCTATGCTTATGATGATAACAATATGCGTTTAATGGCCGAGATGGACGAAAACGGGTTCGCTACCTTTTACGAGTATGATGATGAAGGTTTACTGGTACGTGTAAAAAAAGAAACCGACCGCGGCATCATGACACTTAAAGAAAGCCGGTCATCATACAAGCAAAAACTATAAAAAAACCTAAGGCCACCATGAAAATAAGCAGATTAAAAGTAGCGGGTATAATAATAGTATTAATGGCACTATCCATGTTTACGTGGGCTTTGCAGCATAGTTACTTTGTACACGCAAAAGCCCCAATTAAACGTAAAGCCCCCGATACTTTATATAAGGAGCCCGTGTATAGTAAAGCTTTATTTACAAAGTTTGAAACCCTATGCAAAAAGTACGATACGCTTAGAAAAAACTATACTTTGGCAGGTGTTATCAATACCATTGATAAAGCAGATACTATGCATAAGGCTAATAATGCCCTGGTTTTTTTATTCTGCAAACAAGGCAACGATTTTTATTACAGGAGCGGTAAAACAGAAACCATTAATGCTAATGGCCTTTACCTGTATATTGATCATCAGGTTAAAACTATTATGCTGGCCGAGCAAAAGCCCATAGTTTTCGAAAATGGGTTAAGCTCAATGACCAGTTTAGCGGCAAATTTAAAATCGGAAGATTATAAGTTAAGCAGTAACGCTCACGGTGTTAATCAAACCATAAATTTAATTAACGAGCATCATATCAGTTGTAAGCAATATTCGGTTTCGTTTGATACGCTGAACATGCAGATCAATCGTATTTATGCCCGCCTTACCAATTTAAACGAACCGTTACGAAAAGATAACGAAAAAATAGTTGATGTGCGAATCACTGAATGGAACAATATAGCTGACTTGAAAAAATACCGGTTGGGAACCAGCGTAGTGAAAAAACAAAATAACGAGTGGAAGGCTATTGACGCGTTTGCGGATTATCAATTAATAAAAATGTAATAATTACTTATTACGATTATATGTTTAAAGTTTTACAACGATCATTTTTTATTTGCTTAAGCATATTAATATGCTTAGGGTTTAAAGCAGCTCATGCGAGTATTGACCCGCCTTATGAAATGGCGATAACCGGGCCAGTAAAAGCACAATATTTTTTTAATACACCAACAATTAATTGGACTGATATTACCAGTATTTCAATACAAAATAAAGTTTCGTTACGGATACTTGATGATAAACTGATCAAGTATACATTTAGTTATGCCGTAAAAGTGCAGATTGATCGTTTTACCGATCATAATACTACAGCTTTTACATCTGATACCGTTACCTTACATGTTAATTATGTGCGCACTCAAGGTTCAACATGCAAAATGGTTGATACGTACGACTTTCAGGGTGCCTATAAAATAAAAGTAACGGTACTTGATGTAACGGCTAATAGCGGCGTAGCCCCTGATGCAAATGTTATTCAATTAAGTAGTAGTATCACTATCGACAGGCAATACAAATTTCAACCTGGCCATGCCATTAGTCCTGCATATACTGTCAACAAAAACAAGTTAGGTATAACTTGGAGCCCTGTGTCTGGTGCAGAAGAATATGATATAGAATGGACCACGGTAAATAATGGGAACAATGATTTTTTGGTAATAGATAGTATTAATCATGGTAAATCAACCACAACTATTGGCCCTGCATTAAACAGGGTCTTCCGTAATAATTCAAGCCGTATTACTACTAGTGCAAATTCTGAAACCCTCACATTGATATATACCGACCCTTATCTTTTGGTGCGAATAAGGCAGGTACAATATAATAATGGCATCCGCTTATCTGGAGTTTGGGATTATAAGATGAGTGGTGGAGGTTATTTCATAGTCCCACTTACCTGGAACGAGGGTAAATTAAATTGGCAATACGCCGCTGCTTTTGCCGAAGATGGAAAAAAGAAAGAGGTGATCAGCTATTTTGACGGAACCTTAAGAGGAAGGCAAACCGTTACCATCAACAACACAGACAATGTGCCTATTGCACAAGAAAACGTTTACGATGAGTTTGGAAGGCCAGCAGCCAGCATATTACCTGCGCCATTTATAGATACCCTCGGAGTAACATATCTGCATTATGTTCCCTATTTTAATAGTGCCGCAGTAAACAATGCCCCATATACGTTTGCCAATGTAAAAGGAACCTTTGTTGCTAATTGTGAAACCAACCCTGATTCTTTAAATATATCATCTGGAGCCTCAAGATATTATTCTGCGAATAACAAGTTTTTAGGCCTTCAAAAATATAACAGTTACATTCCTGATGCCGGTGGATACCCCTTATCGGTAACCCAATACACCGCTGATAATACCGGGCGAATTAAAATTCAGGGAGGGGTAGGCGCGGCGTTCCAGCCAGGTAAGTCGGTACAAACCAAAACTACTAAATATTATTATGGTAAGCCCGAGCAATGGGAACTTGATCAACTATTTGGTAACGATGTGGGGTATGCCGAGCACTATCTTAAAAATATGGTTGTTGACCCTAATGGCCAAATAAGTGTAAGTTACCTCAATGCAAGCGGTAAAACAATAGCTACGGCATTAGCGGGTAAAAGCCCCGAAACACTCGATCAGCTTCCTTCTTTTAAACCAACTGATAATAATACAAGGGCCCAAACCATACATATATTAAAACCAGGCCAGTTTGTATTTAACAGTTCCGCGTTAAAACTTTCAGCAACCACAACTTATTTATCTGCGGTGGCAGGCCCGGCAAACTTATCATTTGACATACAAAAACTTATTGATAAATATCCGGGAGGTAAATTTAGTATTTGCAGCAATTGTTATTATGAAATGACTGTAAAGGTGATGAATGATTGTGGTGGTGTAATTGCCTCTACAATTAAACCGGTGCACATAGGGTTGCCTGATACTGCAGCAAGTTGTAACGATACCATTGGATACAAAGGAACGCTGGATAAAATACCCTTTGATGTTGGTGAATACCATGTTTCCATTGATTTTGCTTTTAATAACCGGGTTATTGAAAACTATAGTGATAGTTTAATTGCAAAAGGTAAACGTAATGGTTTTATAGAGCAGCAGTTTAATTATATTAAAAAAAGGTATTTAGATACTTTAGATATTGCTGGCTGCTATGCAGATTGTCACACGTGTAAACAATTATTAGGGCCCAAGGGCGATTTTGAGAACATGCTTACAGCTAAGTTTTTAGCCCTTGAGTTAGACTCGGCAAGCATTACTAGCGAGAATTTTATTGGCTGGGCCGATACCCTGTATCATAAATTGGATAGCATTTGTACAAATGTGCAAGCTACCTGTCATTATTCACCATGCGAATCAGTGCAGAATGCCATGCTGGATGATGTTTCGCCGGGTGGGCAATATGCGCTTTTTGATGTAAATGGCAACGCTCTTGACGGTACTAATGTTATATCAAATTTTTGGCGAGATGAGTTTCCCTCATTGTTACCAACAGATCCAAAATATTTAGCCGACTTGGTTACCCTGGAAGATAGCACGGTTACTTCGCCCTACGATGCCAACTTTACTTTACCCATGCTGATCAAATACTGGAAACCCGAATGGGCCTTAAAGTTCTTGAATCATCATCCCGAGCTCTGTAAGCTTACTTTCTGTATGAACAATTCGACGTATAAGAATTGGGATATGCAAGTTCAAAAAGATATTGATAAAGCTTCGGAAGTGCCCTATATCCAATATAATGGAACTAATGCCGGGCTTACGTACAAATCTACCAATACAGACGACTGGCTTTTAAATGCTGATCCCTATTTTGGAGTAAATGGGCCTGGCTATAGCAAGTTATCAGCAATGAAAGCCGATTTGCTTAACTATTCAACCAATGTTTTAAAGGTTCCTGTCAATCAGTCGTTAGCTGTTAAGGGCTTAATGGGCTATGTTAAATTTGCATTATATTGTAGCGATACAAGATCTGAAGTTCAAACCAATACCTCCGTTTTAACCAATACCTGGAATAATTGTACCCCGAATACGGCATGCCTGGTGCCGGATAAAGAATGGATAACTTATAGAGATCTGTACTTTGAGTTAAAAGATAAATATTATGCTTTAGCCAGGGATGGTATATGCGGTGGTGACTGCCCCGTGGGCCAGCCTACAGTATTCGCGGCGCCGGGTACGCCCTCATTAAGCGAATTTTCAATTGCCCTCCAATCGCCAACCAGTCAATGCAATAATAGTCAAACTGTAATTATTACCCACAACGATGGGCCTATAAACCGGCCTTGTACAGTAACGTTAACGTGCCCTTCGGTTAAAACCTACACACCCAATATAGATTTTGCCAAAGGTGTTTCTCAAATGACCCTTTGTGTGCCAAGTGATATTCCGGTTAATCAGCTGTTGGTTAACACTATAACGTATCCCGCTCAATATGTTTGGGCCAATTTAACTACAAAAGATTCTGTTGGCTTTACCGGTATTGATCCTTATTCTACCGCCTATTCTACCTACTACATCACTAGATCTACCGTATCAGATGTTGCTATATCTACTTATATAGGTAACGATCCTGCCAATCCTCCTCAGCCTGTTGCTGCTAACCGGTATAATTATACCGGCACTATTTGGTACGATGTGGACAAAAATTATCTGTGTGACGGGTGTGTTTCTAATGGCCAATTTATTAGTGACCCAAATAGGTACTATTTTGACATTAGTAGAGATACTTACTCCAATAGTCTAAACTTCAATAATGCAAATACGCTAAATGCAAATATTAACTCCCCTAATTACACTTATCTTGAAGTAACTGATGCTAGCAATCACACTATAAAGTTTAGCCTTGGTTTTGAGTTCCAGGGGTATAATCGTATTTGGGAGATTGAAAAAACTATCCCGGCTATTACCTTAAATGCAAACACACCATCGGCTGGCTGTGCGGCTTATGCCAATAAAACGCCACGTTTCCCTGTTTATAAAAATAACCTGCCCTCAACAGCAGATTTAACCCAGGGTGGTACCGACCAGTTGCAAGCCGATACCAAAACGGCTATTAAAGCCCAGGCTGCCAGCATGTGCGAAGGTAATGCGGATACCTGGATGGCCCGTTTAAAACCGGGGCTGGATGAGCTGGCTAAAACAACAACGGTAGATACCGTTCAGTTAAGGGCCGCTTTAATAGATGTATGTGCCGCCGGCGGCGATGTTACCCATGCATTGGGTGCCAGTACGTTGCCAGCGCAAACACAATCCAGTTTGGGTTATACCAGTTTTGGCGATGTTATTTCCAAATTATTATTAGGTAGCAGTACCACTTTTACACCCAAACTTAACCCCTGGTTAATTGATGCGCCGTATCCGTATGCGCCTCATCAGCAATCTGTTGCTAAAACAATAGGTAATACAAGTCCGGGCTTTTGCGCGGTACTTACCGACTTAAATGCAAAAGCCCTAGCCGCAAATTCAACCCTGTATAACTATCTGGTAGCCACTTATAAAGATGCCATGAATATTACACAGGCAGATTTGGATGTTTTACAAAAATCGTGCGGGAACTGTAGGTTTCTGATGGATCAGGAGGTTGCCCTCCCTGTATTTATGGACGAAAACAACCCGGGTTGTATTACGCCAACGCAATATAATGCCGCCAAAACCGAACTTTTTAGCAAGTTTGGTACGCCTACCACCCTCACCACAACCGACCCCGCTTATAAAAACATCCTGAGTAACTATATGAACCATAAATGGGGTTTCTCCCTTACTTATGATAATTATTATGATTACGACTCCTTAATAAACAAAGCCTCGGGTACTGCGCTGCTCTGCAATAAAACCCCATACCGATCGGTATCTGCCGACCCCTACGCCTGTGCGAAAACCGCCATCGAAGTAGCGGTAAGCAGTGGCAAGGCAGATTACGATGCCTACCTAGCAGATAATAAGCGGAAGTTCAGGATAAATTACATCAATACCTGTAAGCTGGCGCAAGCCAACGCCAATTTGAGCACGGTGCAGCAAGTGTACCATTATACCCTGTATTATTACGATCAGGCGGATAACCTGGTGCGCACCGTACCCCCCGAAGGCGTACACCCCATAGATACCGCCAAGTTAAAGTGGATAGCCGATGCCCGCGACATTGACCCTGGCCTTTGCGCCGGTACATTTGATCTGGTATCTAATGCAGGTATCATCCATACCGACCATAACGGCGACCAGAAAACCCCGGCCTTCAACAGCCTGTCGACGATATTAAGCACTACGACGGGAGCCTCCATAGAACTTTGGCTTTATAACCCTACAGGGCAAGCCAACCAAATGATGGAAGAAACGCCCGACCATCAATACATGCTGCAGGTATGCATCTGCGGCAACCTGATGAATGTAGACGTATACACGTCCACCCAAACGGGGAGCAACAAAGTAAAATACACCCGTTCCAACCATTGCACGCTAAACATAGCAGGGCTGTTGCCGCTGCACCCCTGGGCGCATGTGGTGGTGCGGAGCAGCAACTTTACATCGGGAGCGTTACAAGTATGGCTCAACGGCGTCAGCCCGCCGGTAATGGCGGGGTCGCCGCGTTCGGGCTGTTCGTGGCGGGTAAGCAGCACGGCAACTGCCATCACCTATCCCGATAATATAGGCACGCTAAAACACCTTCGTTTTTATAACAGGCTGCTGCCCGATAGCGAAATCATAGCCAACGCGGGCAATAACTGCTTTCTGCCGCGAAGCTTCAACGGGCTGGCAGGCTGGTACCGCTTTAACGTACCGTCGGCCGGGGCGCCTACCACCATATCGGCCAACAGCACCAACGAAACCCGTTTAACCAGCATTTACCCCGACCATACCCTGGCCACCAGCTACGCCTACAACAGCACCAACCAGGTAATCAAACAACATTCGCCGGATGGCGGCACCAACCTGTTCTGGTACGATTACCTGAGCCGCTTAACGGTATCGCAGAACGATAAACAAGGGCAATATGACAGCCAGGGGCGCAACAACTATAGCTATACCGCTTA